>JAJFJH010000144.1 GCA_021774155.1 Nitrosomonas sp. | reverse complement strand
GGTTCAGGTGGAAGATGCAGTTAAGAATGTCAGTGGTGTGTTTCCCGGGTTTACGTTTGGTGGGTTTGCTGAAGAATTTATGATTCGTGGTTTTAACACGAATTTTGCAAATTATCGTGATGGCTTGCGTTTTCAAGCCGCAAGACTTTCGCTGGCCAATATTGAACGTGTTGAAGTGGTTAAGGGAGCGGCCGCCAATTTATACGGCCGGATTGAACCTGGCGGCATGATCAACCTGATCACTAAGCGGCCACAAGCACAATCATATTATTCGTTAAACCAGCAATTTGGTTCATTCGGCCAATATCAGACTCGGGCCGATGCAACTGGCGCACTTAATGAAAGCGGTACGTTGCTCTACCGTATTAACTACGAATATCTAAAAAAAGATTCGTTCCGCGACTTTGGTTTTACTGAACGTCATTTCGTTGCGCCGTCAATAACCTGGAAAATCGCCCCAAGTACCCAATTCGACGTGGATTTTATGTATTCCAACGAAGATGCTCGCGAAGATCATGGCATTGTCGCTGTCGGCAATCGTCCGGCAAAGGTACCAAGATCGCGTTATCTGGGTGAACCCACGACGGACAATAGTAATACGACGATATATAGTACTGCTGCAACATTAACACATGCATTTAGTGACGATTGGCAGATGCGCGCCAGATTCAATCACCTTATTAGAGATGTGCAAGATGCGCAAACTGTTGGAGCTAACTTAAATGAATCAACTGGTGATTTACAAAGATTCTTTTTTGGAGGAGGTGCAGGTGCCAACGATGTTTATCATGGCACAGTCGATTTAACAGGCCGGTTTAATACTCTGGGGGTTGAACATAATGTCCTGGCCGGGTGGGATTATTATGGTCAGACTGGGCGATTTAAAGGTTTTTTTATTGATGCCAATCCGATTAATATTTTTAGACCGCAATATAATCCAGTGAAACTAGAAAACGAACAAAAAAACTCATTTCAAGTTCAAGATAGTGAGTGGAATGGCGTGTATTTTCAAGACCAGATTACATTATTCGATAAACTGCATATCATGGGTGGCGGGCGTTATGATTGGGCAACTAATGAGGCTGGAACTTCTACTGCATCCATAAACGAGGCATCTGCCTCGATTCAAAAGGTTAAAAGCGCACGTTTCAGTCCGCGTGCAGGAATTGTATATCAACCGTGGGAATGGCTGTCGTTTTTCGGAAACTATGTGCAATCGCTAGGTGCCGCAAACACTGCATTTGATGCGGCCGGTAATACACTCGCACCACAAATTGGTGAACAATTTGAGGGTGGGTTTAAGACATCGCTTTTTGGCGGCCGACTGAATTCGAATGTCGCGTACTACCATTTGACTAAGCAGAACCTGACGATTCAAGTGCCTGGACAGCTTTTTTCAATCGCGGTTGGGGAGGCTCGCAGTCAGGGCGTGGAGGTCGATATTTCAGGACAAGTCACCAAAGATTTAAGTCTTATCCTAACCTATGCCTACACGGATGCCGAAGTGTTGAAAGGAGCCAATCAGGGTAATCGATTGTGGAATGTTCCAAAAAATGCTGGTAGCTTGTGGGCGCGCTATGACATGCCATACGAGCCACTGCGCGGCCTGAGTGTCGGTGCTGGCATTTATGCTCAAGGTAAACGTGCCGGTGATCCAGAAAACACATTCATTTTACCATCACAGGCGCGTGTCGACGCTATGGTCCGCTACCGTCCGCCAATCACCAATTCGCGTCTGAGCCTACAACTCAATGTCTATAATCTGGCGAATGACACATTGTACGGAGGCACAATAGGTAATAGAAATAATATCAATGTTGGCTGCCACGCACGTTCATTGGTTCGATTCGCTATACGATGTAGTCATCTAAATTCATAAACCCGGCAAGGTGAACGGTTAAACAGTTCTGCGCATCTTTATTGATAAATTGCTCAATCCTATTCCACTCACCTTGCCAGTTTTTATAGTGATTCTCATATCCCTTTGATAAGTATTTTCTGATGGCTGACACCTGTCATTCAAAAATATTTGAAAAAAAATGTCCGGTTTTTGGTTGCTCACTCGTCATATAGGTATAGGGCGAAAAACTAAAACAGAAAAAAATAGCTTTTGAGTTTTGCGTCACTATCGGCAAGCGCGTTGTATGCCTTGCATAACACCAGAATTTTCGGTCTGCTTTGTTTTTACTCAACAAGGCAGGCATGACTAATTTTTATCGTTAAGGAAGCACCGAATAATTCATGAACCAATGTCTGACAGCTAAAATCATCCACATTATTGTTACAAATCTTGGCAATAGCTGGCTATTACCAAGATTTGCGCCTCAATTTGAAAGATTTTATCTCATCATCCATTTAGCCCAGAATTAATCGGTGCCTCCTTAAAAGAAAAAACTTGATTACTCAATATCTCTCATTTAAGGGACAAAAGGCCTTAACAGAATGATTTATGCAAGACACCATTCAACCTTTTCAACTATTTCTATTGGCAGCTTATTATTTGTACTCGTGACACATGCTGCCTTGCTTTACGGTATGTGGCAGCATCGCTTTTCCACCGAGGACACGCAAACGATTACACTGTCTGCAGAAATGATTGCGCCACCACAACCCATTAGTGAAGTACCCGAAGCGACCAAAGTTGATTTAAAGTCTGAACCCAAACCAGAGCCTCCGAAGAAGCCCAAAGTTGTAAAAAAAATACAACCGCAGCCCAAAAACCGTCAATTAGTTTCCAATGCGCCCGCTGCACCAAAGGAAGAGTATGTGGCGCCTCCCCCGCCAATACCGGAACCGGATCATGAACCTGAGGTGGAGCAAATGGAGGAGATAAAACCTGTCGCTGAGGCTCGTCCAGCACAAATGCAGACAGGCCCCGTCACTTTATCATCTGAATTGTCCGTCTCTTGCCCGGAATTAAATGCACCAAACTATCCCGAGCATTCGCGTCGGTCAGGTGAAGAAGGCAGATTGACGCTGCAAGTTGAACTGGATGAATCGGGCCAAGTGAGCGAAACCATCGTCGTCAATAGCAGCGGTTATTCTCGTCTTGATAACGCAGCGCTGGATGCCGTAAAAACCTGGCGCTGCAAACCAGCCGTACGCGACGGTCAACCGGTGCGTGCAATTGCACTGCAACCTTTTAATTTCATTATTCAAGGATATTAATACTATGGAAAACCATCTTGGCTTAGCTTATTTTCTGGATCATATCGATCATGTGGGAATGAGTGTTGCCATTTTATTGCTTTTGTTGTCTATTGCCAGCTGGTATCTGATTATTACCAAGAGCATTAATAACTTTATTGCCGCCCGACGCGCGCAAGCTTTTTTAGAATCATTCTGGGAAATCGACTCCTTGCAGGCGTTAAAGGTAAAAATGAAAGATGCGTCGACTGACAACGCGTTTGCACAACTGGCAAAATTGGCGGTCAATGTCGTGAATAATTCTCAAAAACGTGGGCTTAAAAAACTGACCGTGACTGGAGAAGAAGGAGAATTACTAACACGTACACTGCGCAATGGTATCGAACAAGAAGCAACGCGTGTTGAAAATGGCCTTACTGTCATGGCAACCGCTGGATCTGCAGCGCCTTACATTGGCTTGTTAGGCACTGTTTGGGGAATTTACCATGCCTTGATACAAATTGGTATTTCAGGCCAGGGGACGCTAGATAAAGTTGCCGGCCCGGTCGGTGAAGCGTTGATAATGACTGCGCTTGGATTAGCCGTTGCGATTCCAGCCGTATTAGCTTATAACGCTTTTGTCAGATGGAATCGACTATGGATGGCAAAATTAGACGCTTTTGCACTTGAATTATTTACCATCATCACGGTCGGCAGCAAAATCGAGGATGACACCAAAAAGCCGGCAGTAGAAAGTCATCAACAACCGTTAACATCACTTGGTGAAACACCAACAGCGTTGGAAGGGAGACCATAATGGCTTTCGGCGGCGCAGACGGCGATCTGGGGCAGAAAACCATGTCTGAAATCAATGTCGTACCGTTAGTGGACGTGATGCTCGTTTTATTGATTATTTTCATTATTACCGCGCCACTGCTTACCCATTCAGTAAAAATCGATTTACCTAAAGCATCCAGTAGTCCTGATACGAGCCAACCTGAACACATCGAGTTTGCTATTCGTGCCGACGGACGTTTTTTTTGGAATGGAGAAATTGTAGCGCATGAACAACTGGTCCCACGTTTTTCCCAATTAGTAGAAGACTCTCCTCAGACTGAACTGCATATCCGTGCCGACAAAATGGCGCATTATGAACATGTAGCACGTGTCATGAGTATGGCAGCGAGAAATGGAATAACAAAGATCGGATTTATTACCGACCCAACACTTGAGTGATGTTGGATCATAGCAAGTGGTGGGTAATTTTAAGCTTTGTGATTTTGAGCGGCGGTTGCAACACACTTCCAGAACGCTAGGAAAATGATCTTGATGTGCATATACCATCTGAGTGGCGCAGTTTATCTGATTCAGATCAACCTGTGCATGGCAAATTACTAATTCTCGTCAAAAATCAGTCTCGATGCCTTCAAA
>JAJFJH010000143.1 GCA_021774155.1 Nitrosomonas sp. | reverse complement strand
AAAAACACAAATACACAGACAATGTCCATGAAGAATGTTGCGGGACTATATTCATATTCGACGACGGATAACAACGAAACCGGAAGAAAGAAAAACGCGAAATGATTTATTTTTCGTGTGTAATTAACTTTAATATTTTGGTGAATAACTAATAATCCGCATACGTACTGAATTGAAAACAGCAGCGCATAGAGAATCGCGTGGTGCTGCCAATATTCTAAAGGGATGTACATTCTAAACCGAGGGTATCATTTTTGAATTGATATTTGATTACGATCCTCGTGTGGTGGGCGGTCGCATCATATTAAAAGAACCAGAAATACCTTTAAAACCCCAAAGCATCTACATAGTTACAATTTGGTAACTCACATCGAACAAAGCCGTTTAATTTTGCTTGTCAGCCGCAGCCGCTCTTGCTGTCATATTTTGCAAACGCTCAGACGCACCCGACACAGCCTTATTTGCTATATCTTGAACTTTTTCATAGGCCTTTTCTTGCTGTAAATTAAGCTTATCAATCTGCTTAATCTGTTCTGCTATTAGCGTTTCAAAAGCAGAAATTTTGGCAGCCAGAACATTTCTTTCGCCCTCAAATCCTTTCACGAGTAATTCTTCTTTTTGAGTAAATTCTGTTGTTAATCTTTCTTTTGCTTCTTGTACTGCTGACGCAATGGATTTATTGAGTTCTGTTGGAAATAAATCAACCTTATCCTGGAGGTCTTGTATTTTTAGCTCTCGCTCCGATATGCTTTTTTCCCGCGCATTTAACGCCGTTGATTTTTCCTGGTATTCTTTCTCAAAATCCTCTTTTTTCAGTACATGTTCTTTTTCTAACGCTTCCAATTCGTCAGTAATCTTATTTTCATCGAGTTGCCTTCTACGTTTCAATTGATACTCATATTCCTCACTTTCTCGTTTACGCTCTTTTTCTTGATTGAGCTTCGTTTCTTCTTGTACAAACTTAAGTTCTAATTTTTCTTTTTCCCATTTCTCACTCATTTCCTTGATTTCACATTCAAGCTGTTCTTTTCTCTCTTTCAGCTCCGCTTCCAAGCGACCTTGTTTGTCCTTCATCTCATTTTGAAATTCCGCTCTTGCACTTTTTTGCGCTTCTAGAATGGTTACTAGTTCGGTGGCAGCCTTTTCAATGCCATAAATCTCATTCAATTCAGCTTCTTTTAGTTTAATCGCGTTTTTTAGATTCTCATATGTTTCCGCTTCGGCCTCGAGCTTGTCAGACAAAGAAGCTAGCTCTTTATTTATTGAGATTTTTAACTGATGAATTTGAGTTGTAAGTGCCGAATCAGCTGCTTTATCGGAGTGTTCTATAATTGCCGCTTTCTTTGCATCTTCTTTAATCTTCTCAGGGTTTAAATTATTTTTTTCTTTGTTCTTACGTTCATCCTTTAGTTTTTCAATAAGATCAAGCATTTCTTTTTTAGTATTCTTCATGGTGACTTCTTCGGTCATGTTTAACCCCTTAAATTCAGTTCAAGACACTGAATACGCCCATACATTTAGCATTTATTATAAGGCTGTATAGACATTAGAAAAATGGCATGGCCCACGTGCGCTTACCTTACTCATGAATCCAACTACAATTTACGTCCGCTCGACATACTCACCGGTATCAGTATTCACTTTAACCTTCTCTCCGACACTGACAAACTGCGGCACGGTAATTTTATAACCGGTTTCAAGAACAGCCGGTTTACCGCCACTGGCAGCCGTCTGTCCTTTCATCATGACGTCGGTTTCCACCACTTCCAGAATAACATTAGTAGGCAGCTCAACACCGATAGGACTATCATTATAAAAGTTAATCATTACTTCTGTGTTAGGCAACAAAAATGGAATTTGCTCTTCCAAATCTTCACGTAACAAAGTGAGTTGGTCATAAGATGTTGTATCCATAAAAATATAAGAGTCGCCTTCAGCATAGAGATACTGCGAATTGCGCGGTTCCACATGCGCTTTTTCTACTTTATCCTCTGAACGGAAGCGCTCGTTGAGTTTGGTGCCGTCACTGACACATTTCATTTCCAATTGTACAAACGCCCCGCCTTTGCCTGGCTTAACATGGCTCTTCTTGTAGACTTTCCAAAGTTTCTTTTGATATTCAATCAGGTTGCCGACACGTACATCAAATGCAGAAATTTTCATAGTAAGTTATTAAAAATGTTAAAAGAAACGAGGGAAAACTTATGAGGTGTTAAAAACTAATTGCAATTTAACACAAGCGAATTTGTATTTAAATAGAAACCATCCTTAATAGACAAAATTCCATGTATAGATTTCATCGTTAACCCTGCACCCGACAAAGTTTTTCATTTTAAGATAGGTTATAATTGCACTACATTTACTTTTCTCAAAATTTAGGGGTTCGATTAAAAAATAATCTGTTATGGCATTACACAAGAATCTTTTCTTCATTGTACTTTTTGTTCTGCTTTCATTTTTTTCTTCCGCCACTACGCTGGCAAAAAAATCAGTTTATGGCTATCTGGAGCCTGTGACACTTCACCCTGATGGAACTTCTGTTACCGCCAAGCTTGATACCGGAGCAAATACAGCCTCACTTTCTGCAACAGACATTCATGTGTACGAAAGAATTAGCAAACAATATGTAAAGTTTAAGGTTTCACATCCGGAGATTAAGAAAAATATCGATTACGATTTACCGCTTATCCGGCACGTGAAAATAAAAAACCGCGCGATTGACGACAGCAAAGTAAAAGAGCCACATTCACGCCCTGTTGTAGAGATGCAGGTCTATTTTGACGGGAAACCTCATATCATCAATTTCAATCTAATTGATCGCTCACACTTTTCAACGCCTATACTTTTGGGCAGAAAAGCACTGGCTAAACTAGGTGTGATTGTTGATGGCACAGCAAGAAATACCATCCTTAAGAAAAAGTCCAAACAACATAATTGACCTGACTAATATCCTTTTCCCTCAGGTGACACCGGTTCTCTCGAGTGCCATAAATCGTGACCCCATACGCCTTGCGGATAATGTCCGTAACGCTGTTTGTAGGCTTCAACTTGTGCTGGCAGACACACCGCTTTCATGGAAGGCACCCCGCGTGCATTTGCTATTGGCATTCATCAAGTTTCAGTCAAGAATGAACAAAACACAATGCAGCAAATTCTAAGGTTACTGCAGCTAAGTTTGTTTGATAAACATGACCTCATGGTTCCATTACGAGAAGATCATCCTATCAAAAGGCAGGATAACAATCCTCGCATAACCTTGGTATGAGAGTTAACGGAAAAATAGTGATAAGCCATTAAAAATATACATGTGCGGCAATTTGACACATTCCAATTTATTTATATTGCTGAGATAATCTAGACTTGGTTAATCGTTATTAATACTCATAATTACACGAGGCTCTGCTAGATCTTATTGTTCTGGATCATCTTTACAAGGAGTATTATTTCCTTTAGTTTTCTCTTCCTCTTGGCCATTCCATGCCTGTTCCTCCCTCAAATGAAACTCTCCTTACTAGGCATTGGAATGGTTTTTTCTACATTTAAAAACCGACGTATCAATCCAAAACTTCGCATTCGACTTTCATGATTTCTCCGACAATTACTTGTTGCCAGGATTCTTCATCACACCACCCTCAGGTCTTGCGCTACCGATACTGTTTGTCACGAAGAAAGCTGTCATCTTCGTGAATGTAACGATGACAGCTTTCTAATCACGCCCTTATCCAATCTAGCCTGAACATTTCACCAGTTGCTGGAATTTAAACGCTGAACTGACCTGAATTTAGTGTACTCGTGGCCAGGAGGATATTCTGCGGCGTAAAGAGCATGGTCATTCAATTCAGGTAAGA
>JAJFJH010000142.1 GCA_021774155.1 Nitrosomonas sp. | reverse complement strand
TGGCTGAGCTCGGCGGCGATTTGTTCTAGTAATGCTTTCCCGGTTCTCTTGTCATCATCGGTAATCAGCTGTAACAGACGTGCGGTAACGGGGTTGGCTTCGATGAAATTGACTGCATGGTTACGGTCTCGGTAAACCACCAGGTGCGTCAAGTTTTTATCGGCAGCTGTGGGCTGAAAATCTGGGCTGATTTTGTGAACAGGGAAGTGATAGCTTAGCGGCCAAGCCAACGGTGAAATAGCAAGAACGCATTGCAACAAATCACCTTCTGGGTCACGGATCGACGGGCCAATCTCTTCATCCAAAATTGAAAGCGCTAACTCGACCCATTCATAATGCGCCAGCTCTAACATAAAAACAGGATCTTTTGGCTGCGGCGTGCGCTCGTGTTCCAGGTACTTCAGGAACTCCCTGGGCATTTCTGGAAACAACGGTGTATGCGATAAGTGCTTGGCAAAATAATCACGAATTATATTGTGCCAATGGTCGTCAGGAATAATTTCCCGTAACACAGGGTAGGTGTTAGCCATGAAATCTTCTACATTATTGTAGAACAATTCACGGTAGATTTTCATGCGCCGTTCTTCAACATCACCAGGCCGCAGGTTATTCTTCGGGTCACGGATATGGGCAGTGAAAGCGTATTGTTTACTGACGAAATCTGGCCGATCAACCGTGTTGTAGGTGATGGTCATTGCCTTGATCTTTCCACCGCAACTGCGCTGCGTGAATGATGTCAACTTCAGTCATTAATTCTTTGATAGGTGGGATATTAAAATCACGTTCTAAGAGCGTGGGGATCACGCCAAATTGTTGGTACGCTTTATCAAGCAATGCCCACACTGGGTCAATCACATCCGCACCATGGGTATCGACAACAAGATCTTCCGCTTCTTCAGAATGCCCAGCAATATGAATATAGTTGATCCGTTTAGCCGGTAGTTTCTTGAGAAACTCTTGCGCATTGTAGCGGTGGTTAATGCTGTTCACGTAAATATTATTCACGTCTAGCAACAGATTGCAGTCAGCCTCTTCCAATACGGCATTGAGAAACTCAATTTCGTCCATTTCCTTTCCAGGCGCAGCATAGTAGGAAACATTTTCCATCGCAACACGTTGTCCAAGAATGTCTTGCACGCGCTTAATTCGGCCTGCTACGTAGTGAACAGCGTCTTCTGTAAAGGGAATTGGCAATAGATCATAGAGATGACCATCATCACTACAGTAGCTTAAGTGCTCGCTATAGCAACGAATATCATGCGCTTTTATGAAACGTTTAAGACGCTGCAAGAAGGCCTCGTCTAGTGGCGAAGGCCCGCCAATCGAAAGAGATAACCCATGACAAATTAAGGGAAACTGTTCTGTGTATTCGCGAAAGACTTTGCCGAGCTTACCGCCCACACCCATCCAGTTTTCAGGCGCGACTTCCCAGAAATTCACCTGCTTGGCAGGGTGGTCTGCAAGCGGACGAATCATCGCCCGCCGCAAGCCCAATCCAACACCATGAACTGGGTAATGATCTTGGTTCATGGTTATGTACTACGTGGACTACTTGCTACCACCACATTTACCTTCGCCACATTTACCTTCTTTCTCAGATTTCTTCTCGCCACACTTACCTTCCATATTCTTCTTCATCTCATCTTTTTCACCACATTTACCCTCACCACACTTACCTTCTTTGCCAGATTTTTCACCGCATTTACCTTCTTTCCCGGCCTTCTTATCTTCACCATACTTACCTTCTTTGTCTGACTTGGCATTGGCATCGCCATAGGCAAGCTGCATGTAGCCGCTAGATAAATCATTCATTGCGAATGGGTTAGCGTTGGCATCAGTTGCAGCAGAAACATTGCTGGCAGCTAAACTGGTTACAAAAGCGGTACCGATTGCAAGGGAGATTGGTTTCATTGATTTTTTAGACATTTGTTTTATTTCCTTCTATAGTGATTAATGGTTAATTAACATTGGATGAAGTTGCACCAAATAAGTTGCACCAAATGATGACGAAATCTTTTTTATCCTATTACTACCAACCCAAATCATACAATAAAATAAAGATGGTGGGAGCCTGTTAAAAACACCTCCGATCAATTCTAGGCTTAACGGGTAATGGGCTAACCGTTAGATTACAATTATAAACGCCAAATATCCATTGAATAAAAAGGGAAATATGACATGAAAATGATATTTGCACTATTGTCTATATTCTTAGTGAGTAATTTTACACATGCCAGTGAATTCGAATTAAAGGTCTATTTTAATTTGGCCGCCGCAGAAAAACATGGCATGGTTCGCTGTGCAATTGGTGGCCACAAATTAAAAACCGAATATCACTTATCCGTTTTCAAGGAAAAGCCTAGCTACACAATTCTTGGCAACTTAGATTTGGATAAGAATGTGACTGGTGATGTTGAGAGAAAATTGCTTTGCGATAAGGGAGAATTCACCCTCGTAAAATCAATTAATACCACTGAAGATTTCATCAATTTATTTATCTATCTAGAAGAAATTTACATCATTAAGGATGAAATATTTGATGTCGCAAATGTCAAACTATCTCCCGATGAGGATTATTTCATGCAAAAAAAATATATCGACGAATCAGGTGAAACCGTTGTGGAAACAATGATTGAAGAAGACAAGAACTCAACAAATAACGATGCAATGATAGAAAGTAACGATCTCATTTATCGCGTTGAAGTCAAACGAATGTAACTCGATATTTCATACGCAACGCAAGACACAAACCCGCTTTATGCGGGTTTTTACTATCTGGCAATTTATTTCTCAAAAAGAGAACGCAAACAATTATGTCACCTTAAGGAAACAGTTATGTCTCCACGAAACAAGCCTCTCGACAATAATCTCAATATAATCAACGGTTAAAATCTGGTTGGTTTTGCTGGTATAAATATTGCTTGTATTTTAATAGCATTTAAATTTATATAACTCTCAGAAAAAAACTAGCGATGAAAATACAACATCTTGCAACCACTCTAATTCTAGTTACCTCATTCACCATAACCCTACTAATAATTGACGGTGCTCCGCAAACCCTAGAAGACTGCCAAAAGATTTACCAAGGGACTGATGCAATGATTCGGGCTTGCATTAGTAATCTTAGTTAATTCTGGTCGAAGAATAAATCAACAACCGCTAGAATATTAAACCCTCAAACTGATAACTTTCATTTTGAATGACTGCGTTTTGCAATGACTTTCAATTTCATTGGCGAATAATGGTCGACAAATGAACTATCCAGATGCAAGCAGCGGGATATCAGAGCAGTGAGAGCTGTCTGTCTTTGTACAATTTTGCATCTTCTTTTCCCTGGTTCTTAACGTGCTTCTTAATCACATCCTCATCCTCATCCTTTCCGACTGCAGAAGCAAAATAGCCGTTACTCCAAAACTCACCGCCCCAAAGCTGATTTTTGACATGAAAAAATGAACAACATTCTCATCTGCGCCAATCTCTAAAAACTTAAGCTGACAACAAGCTTCTATCGCCAAGAAACATCACGAAGAACCTCATCAGCCTGCGCATCAAAAACAGCACGGCAATTTTATGCTGCAAGCGGCAAGCAATATATCTCGAAGAGATTTAAATAATTATCCAGAGAATAATCATAAAAAAAACAAATCTCCTGTCCTTCCAATGTGCTTTAGGCGCCCTTCTTTTAGAGACAACTATTTCAATTAACACATTTCCATTGTGTTAGAAATCAGATGGAGTATGCTGCTAAAGTTGCGCTTGTATAAAGGTTTTATTGCATACTCATTCGAATTATCAATCATATTATTTACTAACCAGGACGCAATATGCCCACGTCTAAACTTCCCTCGCAGAATGCTTCGGTTTTTATCAGTTATGCACGTGCAGACGATCTGATTCCTCCTTTTGAGGAAAAAACGAAAGGTTGGGTGACCTTTTTCTGGGACCAACTGCGTTTCGAGCTGACTGACCGTGGCGCCAAACAGGCAGAACTCTGGCTTGACCGCTACCAAATTGATCCTGCAGAAGCCTTTACAAGCAAGATTGAGACGGCAGTGGCTGAGGCAAAGCTCGTTGTTGCAATATGTTCGGCAAACTGGGTTCAAAGTGAATGGTGTCAGCGAGAAGTTGAAACTTTTGGACGGATTCATACGGATGCTATTAAGCGCCTTATACCAGTCTTTAAAAATGATCTTGAACGTGATCGTTTGCCGCTTCTGATGCAGGGTGATAGCGCTCAGGAGGGTTACCATTTTTTTGACTCTGACGCTACGGGCAAAACACATGAATTTTACTGGCGCGGCCTGCAAGATGAAAAGGCCTATTTTGATATTATCAAACGGATCGCTCTTCGTATTATTGATCGACTCGATATTGTCCCATCTGCATCATCCAAACCGCTCTCGCAGTCAGCAGCGCCAGCGGGTAAAACAATTTTTGTGGCCTTGGCAGCCAGCGATTTGCGTGATGCACGCCAACGGTTGGTTAATGACTTGAGCGCAGCCGGATTCCAGGTTTTCCCCACGGAAAACGCTGTGCCTGAAACAAGTAAAGAACTTGAAGAGATTGTCAAGCAGGCCTTGGACAAGGCTGAATGGGCCATTCATTTGCTGGGCGAGAGCCGGGGCATCACGGTTGAGGGCGGTACGGACGCCCTTATTGACTATCAATTGCGGCTCACGCGGGAAACTTCAGTCCCTCGTGTGCTATGGATTCCTCGCTGGCTTCCCGGCCAAACGGACGGCAAGCGCGATCCCGCTGAAGCGGCGAAAGGTTTTGGTGGATTGGGTAAGCTGGAAGAAATATATGGCGAGGATGTGACGGGTTTATCCAAGTGGTTGCGTGAACGACTCAAACCTGAAATGGAAGTTGTGGATAATCACAGTAACGCAAAATTCGAACGAATACTGGTCGCAGCAGCACATCGTGATGATGAAGAATTAACCGTAGCATTGGCTAATCAAGCTCAAGGCTGTGGATTAACTGTGCAAGCGTGCTTTCCGGATGAAGAGCCGCCCGCTGAATTAGACCATACCCTGGTACTGATTCCTTGGGGAGCTGCCAAGGGTGTTGACCTGCAAACCTTGCTGTCCAGGTTGGCACAGCCCGCGCAAATGATTTGCTTACAATTACCAGGTGGTGACGAGACAGCGAAACGCCGGTTTTTCCAGGAAAATGTTTTGCTGGAAAAAATGGATGCACTGCCCAGTAACCGGCAGGAGGCCAAAAAACTCCTGGTCTCGTTAGAAATTTTTGCGGCTAATGGGAATGGCAAATGACAGTCATAACCCAAAAAACACCATTTGTCGGGCTGCGCGCATTTGATGTAACCGATCATCAATGGTTTCGTGGCCGCAGTAAGGAAATCGCAACATTGCTGCGGAAAGTTCGCAGCAACCCATTCACTGCAGTAGTTGGCGCGTCGGGCTCCGGCAAGTCATCGCTGGTGCGTGCGGGTGTTCTGGTGCCGCTTAAGCAGGACAACTGGCGATGCATTATCGTTAAACCCGGTGCCGCGCCCATCTCACACCTAGCATCGGCATTCTCTCATGCCATGCACGGCGGCATAAGGGATTCGCTGACAGATGCACGCACTTATCGATACGATGCAGAATTACGCCAATCCGCCTTCGGCTTGGTTGAAATCGCTCGCCGGCTTGTGCCTGATGAGCAACCATTGTTACTGGTTATCGACCAGTTTGAGGAGTTGTTTCGCTATGGCGGAGAAGCGCAGGGGATAGAAAAAGCCGCCATGCAAGAAGAAGGCCGTGCTTTTGTTGAATTGCTACTCACGGTAGCATTACAAAGCGCCGTTCGTTTGCATGTCATCATCACCATGCGCTCTGATTTTTTTGGGAATTGTGCCCACTATACAGGTCTTGCCGAAGCCGTGAGTGCATCGCAATATCTTGTGCCACTTCCCAATCGAGACCAGCTTGAAGAAATCATTCGTGGCCCGATTGCCGATGCGGGCGGCGAAATGGATGACATGCTGGTACAGCGAATGCTGCTGGATGTGGCTGAACAAACTGACCGCTTGCCGACGCTGCAACACACGCTGCGACGGTTATGGGAAGTGGCGCAGGGTGAGCCGCGTCGGTTGCGTGAGGAAGATTATAAAGCCATCGGTGGCATGGCAGGTTCGATTGATACAAAAGCCGAACAAATCGCAACGGAACTTAAGAAAGCGCACAAAGAAGACCTCATTACTCTGGAACGGGTGATGAAAGCCATCACTGCGCTGGATGACCAAGGCCGGGCAACCCGTCGCCCACAAAAACGCGGCGCTTTGCTAGGACTTATCACTGAGATTTTAGGCGAACATGAAGCCACAGAAGCTTCTCTGGATCGTGTATTAAACGCATTGGCTGACGAGGAAATTAGCTTTATTCAGTTAGGAGACGGCGATGATCCTGAGGTCGATATCGGTCATGAGGCGCTGATTCGAAGCTGGCGACGTTTGTGTGGCGAAGGCCGCGATTTTAAAACCGGCTGGTTAATGGAGGAGTGGGATAATGGTCGACAATGGTGGGGTCTGGTGCGGCGTGCGAAAAACAAACAATTTTTGGGCCTTCCAGAAGCATGGCACACACGCAAATGGATCAAAAAGGAAAAGATCGGCCCACTTTGGTGTGAGCGTTATGGGGTGCTTGGGAAACTATTAAAGGCATTATTTCTAAAAGCTTTTACACAAGCGGCATGATCTTTGGAGGGATTATACTTGTATTAGTTATTTTAGCTGGATTTAAAACTGAAGAAGCAAAAACAGGCCAGGTTGATGCTTTGAGAAACAAATCAGAAACACTCTTAGGCTCGAATAAGAAGCATGATGATGATTTGGAAGCGTTGATAGCCGGCTTACAAGGAGGAAAGCAACTTGAGAAAATCTATTGGCCACAAGCTCTGTTAAGCGTTAAAGTAAGAGGAACACTGCAAAAGGCAGTTTATGGAGTCAAAGAACGCGATCGCCTTCAAAATGAAAAAGGACAGATAATTAGCGGTTTGAGCATCGATGGTCGCAAGCTAGCCAATCTTGAACATTACGGTTTCGCCTGCTACTGGGACAATCTCGTTTGTTTATGGGACAAGTCAGGCACGCGGATGGATGAGTTCCTAGGACCTCATAGTTCTCTCGATCAGGCCACTTTTAGTCCAGACCGCAGCAAACTCCTAATTGTTAATAGCACTGTTAATCCTGGTGGCTGGGTAAATTGGGATAGCAGCGTTGTCCGCTTGTGGGACTTAAAGACCAATCTGCCGTTAACCAAATTCAAGGGGCATCAAAGCCAAGTTTGGCGCGTCAGTTTTAGTCCAGATGGCAACAAAATAGCGATCGCTGGAAATAAAGGCATCAGCTTGTGGGATGCAGAGGGTAACCAGATACCTGAATTTAAAAGCGTGCAGGGTCGGGTAACTGATGTGGTTTTTAGTCCCGATAGCAGCAAACTTGCCAGCGTCATTGACAGCACCAAAGCTAAAGGTTTTAATAATGTCCACTTTTGGGATCTAAAGGGTCAACCAGTGGGGCAGTTGCCAGGAGAGCTACTGGCAAATAAGGTGGTTTTTAGTCCAGATGATGGCACTCAATTAGCTGCCACAGGGCCTTATGGCACAAACGATTTCGGCACTGTTAGCCTTTGGAATATGTCGGACCTATCAGTAGCTGCAACTATACTTAAAGGCCCCCATGGGGACATAACATTTAGTCAAGACGGCAGTTTCCTGGTTGGTTCAGGCGAAGATGGTGTTGCCCGAGCATGGAACTTGTCGGGCGAACAGAAATTTGAACTCAAAGGGCATCAAACCTGGGCATCTGGTGTCATTATTAGCCGTGATGGCAAGCAACTGGCTACGACCGGAGTTGATAATACTGTCAGCTTATGGGACTTGAATGATAAAGAGGCCGCTACTTTTGTAGACAAAGATAAACCGTATCGAGAAACCTTCAATATGATTTTTAGCCCTGATAGTAGCTTGGTAGCTACCAGAGGCACCAGTTATGAATATGATCCTAATAACAATAGCCCAGATCAACATCCCGAAATTGGACGGGATAACGCTATTAGTCTATGGGACTTGCGAGGAAATAAATTGGGAGAAATTCCAATCAATTCAGGCAATCAGTCACGGGGGAATATAACTATCAGCCACGACAACCAGCAAGTAGCGGTTATAGAGGACAAGGAATTCGGCAAAGAAGAAATAGTTGCTCGTATATGGAATTGGAAAAACAAGCAAAAATTGGAGTACCCAGAACCTCAAGGCTGGTCACTCATAGGCGTTGGCTTTAGTGACGGCAGTAGTTTACTGGTTACTTACGATAAAAGCCACACTGTCCACTTGTTGGATTTGGAGAGCAATAAGGTTACTGAAATCAAAGATCCTCAAAAGAACGTGCTTAGTGTGAAACTCACTCCCGATGGCAGCAAGATCGTAACTGTTGGAGATGAAGGTATATCTTTGTGGGACTTGCATGGCAAGGAGCTTGCCCATTTCAAAATTACTCCAGATGTTGAAAACTATTATCGCAATCTAATTTTCAGCCGTGATGACAGCTTAGTTGCTATCAATAATAAAGATGGGGTGTCTGTTAGGAATCAGGAAGGTGAGGAAGTAGCCCAGTTTAAATCAGTCACTGCGATGGATTTTAGCTCTGACCATGACGGCATCTTACTGGCCACCAATGGAGGTTTACCCAATTCTGTGCGTTTGTGGGACTTGGCGACACAGGAGCAGGTGGCAGAATTCTCGACCGTTGCCAGCTTTGCCGTCCGATTTAGCCCTGATGGCAAGTTTCTGTTTACTGCCGGCAATAGTATTCCGACATTATGGAAAGTTGAATCTCTTAATGAGCTGATGCAGCGGGGTTGCGATTGGATACGGGATTATTTGGCAAGAAAACCAATCGATGATAGCAACAAGCATCTCTGTGACTGAATTGGTACTTCTCGGTTGTCGGGGCCTGGTCCGAAATAAGTCCATTGGACAAATTTGTTGAACCTATTTTCCTCAGTTAAGCCTGCAAAAAATTGAGATTTTGGGTCTAAAATCGTAGCATTTCTACCGTCCTATCATTTTTA
>JAJFJH010000141.1 GCA_021774155.1 Nitrosomonas sp. | reverse complement strand
TTCAAACATGACAATTAAAGTAGGTATTAATGGATTTGGTCGTATTGGCCGCATGGTTTTTCGTTCAGCAGTAGAAAATTTTCCTGATATTGAAATTGTTGCAATTAATGATTTGCTAGAGCCTGATTATCTGGCATATATGTTGAAGCATGACTCTGTTCATGGTCGTTTCAAAGGCGATGTTTCTATTGACAACAACACATTAGTTGTAAATGGTAAGCGCATTCGTTTGACCGCAGTTAAAGATCCTTCTGAATTGAAATGGAACGAAGTAGGTGCTGAAGTTGTTATCGAATCAACCGGCCTTTTCCTGACCAAAGAAACCTGCCAGAAGCATTTGGATGCGGGCGCTAAAAAAGTCATTATGTCGGCACCATCAAAAGACGATACGCCAATGTTTGTCTATGGTGTAAACAACAAATCTTACAATGGTGAAGCCATTATTTCTAACGCATCATGTACAACTAACTGCTTGGCGCCAATTGCTAAGGTGTTGAATGACAAGTGGGGCATTAAGCGCGGCCTAATGACCACCGTACATGCTGCAACAGCGACACAAAAAACTGTTGACGGCCCTTCTAACAAAGACTGGCGTGGTGGACGTGGAATTTTAGAAAATATTATTCCTTCGTCAACTGGCGCTGCTAAAGCTGTGGGTCGTGTTATCCCAGAATTAAATAAAAAATTGACCGGTATGGCTTTCCGTGTACCAACCTCTGATGTGTCTGTTGTTGACCTGACTGTAGAATTAAACAAAGATGCAACCTACGAAGAAATTTGTGCTGAGATGAAGTCAGTGTCTGAAGGCGGAATGAAGGGTGTATTGGGCTACACTGATCAGAAAGTTGTCTCAACAGATTTTCGTGGTGAAAGCTGCACATCTATGTTTGATGCAGAAGCAGGTATGGCGCTTGATGGTAGTTTCGTTAAAGTCATTGCATGGTATGACAATGAGTGGGGTTATTCTACCAAAGTATTGGAAATGGCGCGCGTTGTCGCCAAGTAATTTAATGCGTTAATAAGATGATAATTTTATTAACGCACAATTACATTTACTGATGTTTTGTCTGTAAAAGGTAGCCGTTGCTATCCTTTGTGTTTTTATTTAGTTGAATCTGGAGTTCATAGTGTCTGTTATCAAGCTTATCGATCTCAATCTCAAGGGTAAACGTGTATTTATTCGTGCGGATCTTAATGTGCCTATTAAAGAAGGCAAAGTTTCCTCGGATGCACGTATTACGGCATCCATGGCGACAATTAATCATTGCCTGAAGCAAGGCGCCAAAGTCATGGTGACTTCTCATTTAGGTCGCCCTCAAGAAGGTGAATGGTCTGAAGAAAACTCATTGAAACCTGTGGCAGATAATATTGCTGAACGACTTGGTAAGCCAGTACGCTTGATTAAAGATTGGGTTGATGGTGGTTTTGAAGTTGCTGAAGGTGAGTTAGTGGTTTTAGAGAATTGTCGCATTAACGTGGGTGAGATGAAAAACGTTGAAGAGACGGCCCGTAACTACGCCAAACTATGCGACGTGTTTGTTATGGATGCATTTGGCACGGCTCACCGCGCGCAGGCTTCAACTCATGGCATTGCACAATATGCGCCCTTAGCATGTGCCGGCATTTTGTTAACTGAAGAATTAGAAGCGCTAACGAAAGCTTTGTTGAGCCCTGCACGACCAATGGTCGCTATTGTTGGCGGATCAAAAGTGTCAACTAAACTCACGGTTTTAGAAGCGCTTTCAGAGAAGGTCGATCAATTAGTTGTCGGTGGCGGTATTGCAAATACATTCATTAAAGCGGAAGGTAATAACATTGGTAAATCATTATGTGAAGATGATTTGGTATCGACTGCTAAAGATTTAATAGAAAAAATGAGTAAGCGTAATGCATCAATACCGATCGCTGTTGATGTTGTCGTTGGCAAGCAATTTGATGTTAATGAGCCAGCCGTATTGAAAGCAGTTGATGCCGTTCAAGACGACGAAATGATTTTTGATATAGGTCCAAAGAGTGCGCAGGAACTTGCTGACATCATTATGAAAGCTGGAACCGTTGTATGGAATGGTCCTGTCGGAGTATTTGAGTTTGATCAATTTGGTGAAGGTACTAAAACCATTGCCAATGCTATTGCGAATACCAATGCTTTTACATTAGCGGGTGGCGGCGATACCATTGCGGCGATTCAAAAATATGGTATCTATGATAAAGTTTCCTATATATCTACGGCAGGTGGTGCCTTTTTAGAGTTTCTTGAGGGTAAGAAATTACCAGCAGTAGAAATCTTAGAAGAACGTGCCCGTTAATCTCAAAGAGAAAAATTAAACTAATGTTCCGAAGAACAAAAATTGTTGCGACGCTTGGTCCTGCTACGAAAGATTTGAAAGTACTCAAAGCGATGATTAAGGCGGGTGTAGATGTTGTTCGGATTAATTTCTCTCATGGTTCGCGTGAAGAACATATTGCCAATGCTGAGATGGTGAGAGAGATAGCGGATTCAGTTGGATATGCCGTCGGCATATTAGCGGATTTACAGGGCCCAAAAATCCGTATTGGGCGATTTGAAAAGGGGCGCATTAATCTTGAAATCGGTGATAAATTTATACTTGATGCCGATTGTGAGCTAGGTAACCAAGAACGCGTTGGCTTAGATTATAAAGAACTGCCAAATGATGTAGAAACAGGTGCAACTTTGATGCTGGATGATGGTCGTATTGTACTTGGTGTTTCAATAGTTAGAGGAGCTGAGATATTTTGTGTTGTAGAGCAAGGCGGGGTGCTTTCTAATAATAAAGGCATCAATCGCAAAGGTGGTGGGCTTGGTGCGCCAGCACTGACTAGTAAGGATATGGATGATATCCTGACGGCTGTTGCATTTAATGCCGACTATTTGGCGGTGTCCTTCCCTCGCTCTGGTGATGATATTCGTCAAGCACGTGCGCTTATGACTGAAGCGGGCGGTAAATGTATGATCATGGCAAAGATAGAGCGTACAGAGGCGATATTGGCGCTTGATGATATTCTTGAAGCATCTGATGCGCTGATGGTTGCACGGGGTGATTTAGCTGTGGAGGTGGGCGATGCGGCTGTGCCTGCTTTACAAAAGAGAATCATAAGGGCTGCGCGTGCCAATAATAAATTGGTGGTTACGGCAACTCAAATGCTGGAGTCCATGATTATCAATCCGATTCCAACTCGAGCAGAAGTGTCAGATGTTGCTAATGCAGTGTTAGATGGGACTGATGCCGTTATGCTGTCTGCTGAATCAGCGGCAGGCCACTATCCGGTGGAATCGGTAGAGGCGATGGCTAGAGTGTGCCTTGAAGCTGAAAAAGAATATCTGGTTAATAATGATAGACGGATGCCAAGTGTGCATCCAAACACAATCGAAGAAGCCATTGCACGTGCAACGATGTTTACAACTGCAAGTGGCCTTAAAATACGGGCGATCGCGGCACTAACACAAAGTGGTATCACTGCATTATTAATGTCACGTAGAAGTTCTAAGGTGCCGATTTTTGCAATTAGTCCTAAAGAGGATACACTGCGTAAAGTGACACTCTTTCGCGGTGTTTATCCAGTTAAATTTAGTGATTCCTTGATTGATCCCGAGGAGATACTACGGTTAGCGGAAGACGTATTACTCAAATGTGGCGCAGTGCGTAACGGTGATTTAATGGTGATGACCATAGGCGAACCGGTCGGTAAAACTGGCGGTACTAATACCCTAAAAATTGTTCGGGTTGGAGAATACGAGAGATTAAAAAAATTAGAACCAGAGCGAGTTTCTTAGAACTCATAAAAAACATTAGCAACAGAAATCATTAAAACAGTCAGAATTATTATTAGAAGGAGACTCAAATGGCACTCGTATCATTAAGACAACTACTGGATCATGCAGCTGAAAACAGCTATGGCTTACCTGCTTTCAATGTGAACAATTTAGAACAAATTCAAGCCATCATGCAGGCTGCTGATGAATGTAACAGCCCGGTTATTATGCAAGGTTCAGCAGGTGCTCGTAAGTATGCTGGTGAAGCATTTTTACGTCATTTGATTGAGGCCGCAGTGGAAGCTTATCCACATATTCCTATCGTGATGCATCAAGATCACGGTTCATCACCTTCCGTCTGTGTTAACGCTATTCGCAGTGGTTTTTCTAGTGTGATGATGGATGGCTCTTTAGAAGCTGATGCTAAGACCCCCGCTTCTTTTGAATACAATGTAAACGTTACTGCTGAGGTGGTTGCAATTGCACATTCCGTGGGTGTTTCAGTTGAAGGTGAATTAGGTTGCTTGGGCTCGCTAGAGTCAGGTATGGGTGAAGCGGAAGACGGTCATGGTGCAGAAGGTAAGCTATCTCATGATCAATTATTAACCGACCCTGAAGAAGCTGCCGACTTCGTTAGAAAAACCAATGTGGACGCTTTAGCGATTGCGATTGGAACCTCACATGGTGCATACAAATTTACGCGTAAGCCAACAGGTGATATTTTGGCGATTGAGCGAATCAAAGAAATTCATCAGCGCATTCCAAATACACATTTGGTCATGCACGGATCTAGCTCAGTGCCGCAAGAATGGCTAGAGATTATCCGTAAATACGGTGGTGACATGAAAGAAACCTATGGCGTGCCAGTCGAAGAAATACAGGAAGGCATTAAGTATGGTGTGCGTAAGGTCAATATTGATACTGATATCCGCCTTGCAATGACTGGCGCTATTCGTCGTCATCTGGCACAAAACCAGAGTAACTTTGATCCTCGCAAATTCCTTGCGGAAGCGACTGTTGCTGCTAAGGATATTTGTAAAGCACGCTTTGAAGCTTTTGGTTGTGCCGGTCAAGCCAGCAAGATTAAGCCGATCATGTTGGATAATATGGCGATTAGTTATGCAAAAGGCGATTTAACAGCAATTGTTAAATAAGTACACACGTTAATCGCTAAAAGGCTGGTCTATGACCAGCTTTTTTTATGCCTGGAGAGTCTTAGTGTAGAGTGCGTAACCGCGTTCTGATTTGTTGATGTTTTCAAGTTTCAGTGGGAATGGCAATACGCTTTGTAGCGTTAAAGCAAATTGAAATAATGTATTTGTATTACCTGATTTGAGTTCGAGTTCTATTTCACAAATTGGCGTGCTGGAATGATTGGCCGTCACAGTACCTTGGTCAAGGCAGAATTCAATTTTGTTACCATCTTTCAGTTGAAGCAGGCGCATATGACGTGTGAATTCTGTAACAAAAACAGCACGCATTTGCTGGCGCAAATTAATTTTACTAAATAGTTTTATAAGATCAGGGTCTGTGATTTTAGAATAATCAGGTTTTTCACTATTAACCTCTGCTTCCCATTCATGTTGTTGATGTAAGCCTGAAGATATTTCCCCCTTTCCCTTGATAGACTGAAGCCAGTGACCATTAATTCGTCGCAGACGTAATGCAATACGTTGGTGCTTTAAATCAAGCTGCGGTGTGTCGTAGTAGATGGTATAGAGCTCATGTGTTTCTGCATGAGTACTTAGCGATTCAAGTAACGGTAATTGCAGTAAATGTGTGCAATCGTCTGGAGCTAAGCTTAGTTTTAATTCTATCTCAGTTGACATAGTGTGAAGGTTACCAAATCTAGTCTTTTTTAGGTGGGACATACCCCACGGGTTGTTCTGCGCCATCACCAAAAAAATATGCTTCTAATTGGCTGGCTAAATATTGACGCGCTTTTATATCGGATAAGTTCAGACGGTTCTCGTTAACTAATAAAGTTTGAAGCTTAATCCATTCACTCCAAGCTTGTTTAGAGACATTATCAAAAATACGCTTGCCCAGTTCACCAGGGTACGTTTGAAAATCCAGCCCTTCTGCTTCTTGTCCCAATTTAATGCATTTAATCATTCGGGTCATCTAAGTTCTCCATTAACTTTTATTTATAATTTCTTCATCAACACTTTTGAGCGGCGTTGATAATTGTATAGTTCCTGCTTCGCAAGAGGTAATTCATCCGTTGTGATTTCATTAAAGCCGTGTTCGATAAACCAATGGGTTGCACTGGTAGTCAGAACAAATAGTTTTTTTGAGCCCTGCGCTATTGTGCTTGCCTCAATGTGCTTAAGAAGCGCGTTGCCATGACCAGTATTACGGTAGTTTGGGTTTACCGCCAAGCAAGCTAACTCACATGCATTTTCACGGGAGAAAGGATAGAGTGCGGCACAGCCAATGATAATGCCGTCGTGTTCAGAAACGTAAAATTTAGTAATCTCAATTTCTAGTAATTCACGATGACGCCGCACCAGCGTACCATTGGCTTCAAGTGGTTCGATGAGTTGTAAAATGCTACCAATGTCTTCAATTTGTGCTTTTCTGAGTGTTTGCAATGGTTCTTGGGAAATCATGCTGCCGATGCCATCGTGCGTAAATAATTCTTGTAGGATGGCACCGTCAATATGACGATTAATAAGATGAGTACGTGCGACACCAAGCTGGCAAGCATTTATTGCCGAGGGAAGATATCGTGTAATGTCATTTGAGTAGTTTGCTGTTTTATTCTCGAGTATTGCGGTACTTTCCGCAACGGTGAGTTCGCGAGGCAAAGCGTCAGACTTGTCATCAATTTCTTCAGTTAAAAAAATTAATTTCTCTGCATTAAGTGCGATGGCAACTTCTGTTGCGACATTCTCAAGTGTCAGATTGAAAATTTCTCCAGTAGGTGAGTAACCCAATGGTGAGATGAGTATGACCTCGCCCGTATCTAAGTGTGAGCGAATGGCGGCTGAGTTGATTTTGCGGACTTTGCCGGTATACATTAAATCGATGCCATCGACAACACCGATTGGGCTTGCGGTGACAAAATTGCCGCAGCTAACACGTATGGAAGCATTGGCCATGGGTGAGTTGGGTAAACCCATGGATAATAGCGCTTCAATTTCAATATGAGCCCGCCCGGTAGACTCTTTAATGCTATTTAACGTTGCTGGATCAGTAACGTGCAAACCCTTAACCGACTCAAGTTGAGGCTTGTATTCTTCTAGCCGAGATTCAATTTGCAATCGAGTATCATGTGCCAATACAAGTCGTATGCCCAAACTTGCCAGTAAGTTGATGTCATGTACTAACTCAATGAATTTACCGTCAGCCACAACATTGCCACTCAATGCGATAACAAAGGTTTTGCCTCGAAACGCATTGACATAGGGCGCAACTGAACGGAACCAAGTGACAAAGTCAGAATTTAGTTTCATCTGCTTAATTATAAAGGAAAGCTAATAGTCGCCCCAAAGTGTTTGTAGCGCAGCAATAGTAGCGAGCGCAGCACTTTCGGTTCTAAGTATACGTTTTCCGACGCGGATAGGTACGAAGTGAGTATGTAGCGCGGCGCGTTCCTCTTCGGGTGTGAAGCCACCTTCAGGTCCAATAAGTAGCGTATATGAAGGGTTATTAGGTTGTTCAGATAATTCACTCAATTTCTTTTCCGCAGTTGGTAGAAGTAACAAATTCGTATGAGTTGATAGCCCGTGTTTTTTTATTTTACCTAACCAATGTGGCAAAGATAATGCCGGCAGAATTTCGGGTAAACGGTTCCTGCCACATTGTTCACAAGCTGCAACGGCAACTTGTTGCCAATGCTGTAGGCGTTTGACTGCGCGTTCGCTAGACAATTTTATGACACTGCGGGTGGTTGAGATGGGCTGTATACGGTTTACTCCCATTTCCACTGCTTTTTGAATAATCCAGTCCATTTTCTCATTAGCGCAAATAGCTTGAGCAAGTTCTATCGTGAGAGGTGATTCACACTCATATTCATTGTACTGAAAAGCTTTTACAGTCGATGTGTTTTTGTTGATAGAAATAATTTTAGATAGGAATTCACCGCCTTGCCCATTGAATAATATGATGGTGTCGCCTTGCTTTAATCTTAAGACGCGTACAGCATGATGTCGAATATTGTCGGGTAATTCAAGCGTTTGGTTAACGGCAATTTGTTCATTACAATAAAAACGAGACAACATTTTGATGTGAGGGATGAGTAATTAATGATGCGCCCATGATAATATAATTAATTAATAATTTCTTATGCTGGAGAAGGCACATGGCAAGTTTGGAAACGCCCGTTTGTGATTTTGGTTGGAAAGCTGTAGATTTTGATCTGCCTGGGGTCGATGGTAAACGATATAACTTGGCATCAGCTAAAGGAGAGAATGGGTTGCTGGTGATGTTTATTTGTAATCATTGCCCCTATGTAAAGTCTATTCAGGATCGTATTATTCGAGATATTAATGAATTGGCGACTCATGGTGTTAATGCGATTGCGATTATGTCTAATGATCCTGCCGATTACCCTGAGGACTCCTTTGAGAATATGGCTAAAATTGCCACAGAATTGAATTATCCTTTTCCTTATGTTTGGGATGAGACGCAGGGTATTGCTAAGGAATATGGTGCAGTATGTACGCCTGATTTCTTTGGTTTTAATAGCAAATTAGAGTTGCAATATCGTGGTCGTTTAGATGCATCCCGTAAAGAGGCCGCTCCGGAGGATGTGAGGCGTGACTTATTTGAAGGCATGTTGCAAGTGGCTAAAACAGGCAAAGGCCCGGACGATCAGATTCCAAGTATGGGTTGTTCGATCAAATGGCGGGAAGCGTAAATATGCTGAATGCTGTCATGACACTTGTTAGAGAGGTTTCTCAGAAAGAGATTATGCCACGATATAATCAAGTGTCGCGTCAAATAAAGGCGGATGGCAGTTGCTTTACTGATGCCGATGTCGCTGCACAAGCTATGTTGTTGAGAGAGTTGCATAAGATTTGTCCTGCGGCGGTTATGGGCGAGGAGATGTCTGAACAGGAGCAAGAACAACAATGGCTCGCGGGTGATGAAGGTTTATGGAGCGTTGATCCGATAGATGGCACGTCAAATTTCCTCAATGCATTGCCTTATTTTGCAGTATCAGTGGCATTCATGCGTCATGGTAAAACGGTTTTAGGCGTGGTTTATAATCCGGCAACCGATGAAATGTTTTATGCCGAAAAAAACAAAGGTGCTTATTTAAATGGAAAGTTATTGCCGATTAAGAAATCAGTCCCGATGTTTTCTAGTGCGATAGCCAATGTTGATTTAAAACGACTCGACCGGGATTTCGCTGCGAAAATTGCGGCTAATCCACCGTATGCTTCTCAGCGGAATTATGGCGCATGTGCGTTGGAGTGGTGTTATACCGCTGCGGGTTATTTTGATTTATATCTACATGGCGGCCAAAAGCCTTGGGACTATGCGGCAGGTTGTTTAATCCTAGAAGAAGCTGGAGGTTATAAGTGCGGTTTTCATCAAGATGAATACTGGGCTGGGGAGCCGTGGAGGCGTTCGGTTATTGCTGCACTAGATCCTGATTTATTTGCACAATGGCGAGACTGGGTGCGTGAACATCAATAATTCTCTCCATCAAATAATCAGAAATATCACGATATTATTTTTCAAGGCAGACGATTTAATTGAAGATTATCATTCTCGGTGCTGGTCAGATTGGTTCATCAGCGGCTGAAAGTCTAGTCAGTGAGGCAAATGACATTACCATGGTGGATGTCGATGCTAACCGACTAGCGTTACTGCAAGATCGTATGGATTTGCGAACAGTGGTTGGAAACGCAGCACATCCATCAGTATTGGTGAAAGCGGGTGCAGAAGACGCGGATATGATCTTGGCCGTGACAGCGAATGATGAAACCAATTTAGTCGCATGCAAATTAGCTTACACAATATTTAATACGCCAACAAAAATTGCACGTATTCGTTCGTCAGAATACTTGGCACACTCAGAAATTTTTTCTCCAGAGAATTTTTGTGTAGATTTTGCGATCTGCCCAGAGCAGATCATGACGGACTACATCAAGAAACTCATGGAGTTTCCAGAAGCTTTGCAGGTGCTTGATTTTGCAGGTGGCAAAGTAAGTCTTGTCGCAGTTCGCGCATTTTATGGTGGGCCACTAGTTGGTCAACAACTTCAAGAGTTGCATAGGCATGTGCCAAATATAGACACACGGGTCGCGGCAATTTTCCGTAAAAATCGCCCCATTATTCCAGAAGGTGACACGGTAGTGGAAGCAGAAGATGAGGTTTTCTTTCTCGCGGCTTCAGAAGATATACGTGCCGTAATGAGTGAGTTACGCCGAATGGATAAGCCTGTTAAACGTATTATGATTGCCGGAGGCGGTAAGATTGGCAGGCGTCTTGGCGAGGCGCTGGAGAATAATTACCAAATTAGAATTATTGAGCATGACCAGAAAAATAGTGAGCGCTTGGCTGCCGATTTACATAACACACTGGTGTTGCATGGCGATGCGACAGATGAAACATTATTGGAAAGTGAGAATATTGCTGAGATGGATGTGTTTTGTGCGCTGACCAATGATGATGAGAATAATATCATGTCGTCATTATTAGCAAAGCGTATGGGTGCTCATAAAGTGATCGCGTTGATTAACCGCAGTGCTTATGTTGATCTAATGCAAAGTAGTGGCATTGATATCGCTATCTCACCTGCACAAGTGACAATCGGTTCATTGCTGGCCTACGTTCGACATGGCGATGTGGCTGCCGTGCATAGTTTGCGGCGTGGCGCTGCTGAGGCACTTGAATTAGTCGCGCATGGCGATATGAAGTCTTCAAAAGTGGTTGGACGAAAAGTTGAAGAAATTAAACTACCTAAGGGTGCAACAATTGGTGCCATTGTGAGAGACATGTCAGCATCTGAAGATGATGATTATGTGAATTATTTTAGTAGTGAAGAGAATCATGATGTACCAGATAGTGAAGCGCGAGTGATTATCGCCCATCATGATACAGTTATTGAATCTGAAGATCATGTGATAATTTTTGTGATTAACCGAAAGATGATTCAACAAGTGGAAAAGTTATTTCAAGTTGACGTTGGTTTTCTATAAGCAAGTATTCACTCTAAAATGAACCGACTCTTTGCTGTTGCAAATGTGCTGGGCAAAATGGTGCTGGTGTTTGGGTTAACGATGCTGGTTCCTTTGTGCCTTTCGCTCTGGATTGATGATGGTGCGGGTTATGCTTTTGTAGAATCGATCATAGCCACTATTGGTGGCGGTTTGTTTTTATGGCTTTCGACTCGTCGTTACAACCGTGAGTTACAGATTCGTGATGGGTTCTTGTTGGTTGTGCTGGTATGGTCGGTATTGCCAGCTTTCGCCATGCTTCCTTTGTTGTTGTTCCTTCCCGAATTAAATCTCAGCATGGCCTATTTTGAGGCGGCTTCAGGCCTAACTGCTACGGGAGGTACTGTATTAACTGGACTTGATTCGTTACCCATGTCAATTAATTTATGGCGGGGTGAAATGATCTGGTTGGGTGGTATGGGGTTAATTGTGCTGGCCGTAGCTATTCTGCCAATGCTTGGTGTCGGTGGTAGGCAAATGTTCAAAGCTGAAACACCAGGCCCAATGAAAGAAACCAAGTTAACGCCGCGTATTGCCGAAACAGCAAAAGGTTTGTGGATGGTATACGCAGGCCTGACACTGGCTTGCATGGTTGCATATAAGCTGGCTGGAATGAATTGGTTTGATTCAGTGATGCATGCTTTTACCACGTTAGGGTTGGGTGGTTTCTCATCCCATGATGCGAGCTATGGCTATTGGGACTCGCCGCTGATTGAATCCGTAGCTATTGTATTTATGTTGCTTGCTGGTATTAATTTCGCTTCGCATTTTTTAGCGTGGCGCGCAAAAAGCTTTTATTCGTATCGTCATGACCCTGAAGTGGGTTTGTTTTTCTTAATCTTGTTTGGAAGTTGTCTGGGAATTGCGTTTTATTTGTGGTTAGTCGGTGTTTATTCTGATCCCCTAACGGCATTACGTTATGCGAGTTTCAATGTGGTTTCTATCGCCACGACTACGGGTTATAGCAGCACAGACTATGGTTTATGGCCCATTTTCGTACCGCTGTGGATGTTATTTTTATCTGGGTTTTGTACTTCATCGGGATCAACGGGTGGGGGTATTAAGTTAATACGTGCCCGAATTCTATATGAGCAAATGTTCCGAGAGATGACCACCATCATGCATCCTAGCGCCGTAACGCCAGCAAAAGTGGGCGGTGCTGTTATTTCAAACAAAATTATTTTTGCGGTATTGGTTTTCTTATTTATTTATACGACGAGCATTGTATTGATGACGCTTATTCTGACGTTAAGTGGTCTCGATATTGTGACGGCATTCTCAGCCGCAGTTGCGTGTATCAATAACCTTGGTCCAGGGCTTAACGAAATTGGGCCTGGAACAACATATGCTTCGCTAAATGATTTTCAGACGTGGGTGTGTAGCTTTGCTATGCTATTAGGGCGACTTGAGTTCTTTACGCTGTTAGTCGTGTTTACTCCGGCGTTTTGGAGGAAATAATAATCTTTTGGTAGCCATACTAAGGAGTGCTTGTGAGTGAGATAAATAAATTGGCAGGTATTAAGGTGATGGTGATTGATGATAGTAATACCATTCGACGTAGCGCCGAGATTTTTCTAAGTCAAACTAAATGTGAGGTTATTCTCGCAACAGATGGCTTTGATGCCATGTCTAAAATTGTAGATAGCCATCCAGATATTATTTTTGTGGACATTATTATGCCGCGATTGGACGGTTATCAAACTTGCATGTTGATCAAGAAGAACGTACGTTTTCAAACAGTACCGGTGGTCATGTTGACCAGTAAAACAGGAGTGTTTGATAGAGCGCGTGGACGTATGGCAGGATCTGATGATTATATAACTAAGCCTTTTACACAAGAAGAATTTCTGGGTGCTATTTGTAAGTATGCAACTAACTTGCAATGAATGGCCAGCTTTAGGAATTAGCTCATAGTTTTCTTGAAGCTGATTTGTAAATTAATAAAAATTATTTAGATCTTTAGATCTTTAGATCTTTAGATCTTTAGATCTTTTGATCTCTGATCCCCTGTCGGTAAAGTTGTAAAAGCTATTTTAGCTGATGGATATAACTCACGAAAAAATCGCAGTTAAGAATTAAAAAACTGAGGGTAAAGTGGCGAGATAAATAAACCTAAAAGGTGGTTGCCGAGTTGATGGTGAGAAGTTCCCGAAGAGTAAATTAGTAAAAATTCCGCAAAAGACATTGTTAATTGTAAGGTATTGTGTTTTGGG
>JAJFJH010000015.1 GCA_021774155.1 Nitrosomonas sp. | reverse complement strand
ACTGTCACCAAAACCTAGTGCATGAAGAAGCCCCGGAGACTGACCTTGATGCGAGCCTTGCCGCTGGCGAGCTGGTATTGAAGCCAGATGATTGGGACGACGACGATGACGACGATTGGGATGACGACGACGATTATTGATAATTGTTTGTTTTCTTAATCTAGTCTGATGTAGTGACGTAAGTTACTCCATCCGGTAGAGATAAGTTGATGAGTCGCTATAATGTATTGAATCGTTAACAATGAATAAGTTGTGGTAGTTTGGTGAAACGAAAGACCCGTCTTAGATTGGCGGGTTTTTTGTTGTAAAGAGGCGGAAATGTTTGATCATTTACCTAAGGCAGATGCAAATTGCCCGCATAGAACGCGTGATTATTTTATTGCAGGATTTACGTTCTTCTGTGTAGGGTTAAGTTTAGTCATTGATGGCAGCGCGAGTCTTGAAACGCAGAATCAGTTGGGAGTGATTGCCTGGATTTTTCTGATTGGTTTGTTGGTTGGTGAAAATAAAGAAGTAAGAATGCAAGTTGTTATAGCGGTTGCGTTTGCTACAGCAGGCGAACATTTTGCTTCCATTTATATGGAAGGCTACACCTATCGTTTTGAAAACGTGCCACTTTATGTTCCGCCAGGCCATGGAATGGTATATTTAACAGCAGTTGCATTGGCGCGGTCAAGATTCTTCTTGATGAATGCCAAAACCCTAGCTACGTTTGTGATTGTTACTGGAAGCTTGTGGTCGCTTTGGGGAGTTAGTGGCATTCCTGAGCAAGGTGATCAAGTCGGTGCATTTTTATTTGTTATTTTTGTTATTTGTTTGTTTAAAGGTAGGTCACCTATGGTTTATCTGGGTGCATTCTTTATATGTACTTGGTTAGAAATCGTCGGTACGGCAGCTGGAACATGGAAATGGGCATCAATAGAGCCCGTCTTTAATTGGTCGCAAGGAAATCCGCCAAGTGGCGTTGCAGCATGGTATTGTTTGGTTGATGCTGTAGCAATAGGTTTTGCGCCGATCTTTTTAATTGGATTGCAAAAGCTCGGTAACTGGTATAAAACAATAACTCACTAGCATTTTTTGTAACAGCCAAATGAGATTAAACAGATTTGGATAGTAGAATAATAAAATTAAATAATATGAAGGAAAATTTGTGACAGTTGTTCGTTTGCCCGATGGTTCAGAGCGTAGTTTTGATCACCCTGTAACGGTTTTCGATGTCGCTTTATCTATTGGAGCTGGTCTTGCGCGCGCAGCTATTGCGGGGAGAGTCAATGGAAAACTGGTCGATGTGTCTAGTCATATTAGTAATGATAGTGAATTAGCCATTATTACTGAAAGAGATGACGAAGGTTTAGAAATCATTCGTCATTCCAGTGCACACCTATTGGCTCATGCAGTAAAAGAATTATTTCCAGAAGCGCAGGTAACGATTGGGCCTGTTATTGAAGATGGATTTTATTACGATTTTTCGTATAAGCGTCCCTTTACGACCGAAGACCTCGCAGCTATTGAAAAGAAAATGCAGGAGATTGGTAAGCGTAATTTACAAATAGAAAGAAAGGTTTTTGAGCGCAGCGAGGCGATTAGTTATTTCAAAGATCAAGGCGAGCATTATAAAGCGCAGATAATAGAGTCTATACCAGGCGATGAAGATGTTTCGCTCTATTTTCAAGGGAGTTTCACAGATTTATGCCGAGGTCCTCATGTGCCAACAACGGCTAAGCTAAAAGTATTTAAATTAATGAAAGTGGCCGGTGCATATTGGCGAGGTGATTCTCGGAATGAAATGTTGCAAAGGATTTATGGCACTGCGTGGACAAAAAAAGAAGATCAGAAAGATTATTTACGTCGATTAGAAGAGGCTGAAAAGCGTGATCATCGAAAATTAGGTAAACATCTCAATTTATTTCATACTCAAGAAGAGGCGCCAGGCATGGTGTTTTGGCATCCTAAAGGATGGGCGCTTTGGCAGCAAGTTGAACAATATATGAGAGATATTTTGAATAATAGTGGTTATCAGGAAATCAGGACGCCACAAGTTCTAGATAAAGACTTGTGGGTGCGGTCAGGACACTGGGAAAATTTCCGCGAAAATATGTTTACGACAAATTCGGAAGAGCGTCAATTTGCAATTAAGCCGATGAATTGCCCTGGACATGTCCAAGTTTTTAATCAAGGATTGAGAAGTTATCGTGATTTGCCAGTGCGTTTGGCAGAATTTGGCTCTTGTCATCGTAATGAAGCGTCTGGTGCTTTGCATGGCATAATGCGTGTGCGGTCGTTTACACAGGATGATGCACATATTTTTTGTGCAGAAAATCAAGTTCAGGGAGAAGTTGTCGAATTTATAGACTTGTTGCAGAAGGTTTACAAAGATTTTGGTTTTGATGACATTCTGGTTAAACTCTCAACACGACCAACAAAGCGTGTCGGTACAGAGATGCAATGGGACAAAGCAGAAGCAGCTTTGGAAGCTGCATTAGTTGATAAACAATTAGATTGGGATTTGCAGCCAGGAGAAGGCGCTTTTTATGGCCCTAAAATTGAATTCTCATTAAAAGACTGTATTGGTCGTGTTTGGCAGTGCGGTACCTTGCAGCTGGATTTTTCCATGCCTGATCGTTTAGGGGCTGAGTATGTCGCTGAAGATAACACCCGGCAAGTGCCAGTCATGTTGCACCGCGCAATACTAGGATCAATGGAAAGATTTATCGGTATTCTTATTGAAAATCATGCGGGTGCATTACCACTTTGGCTATCACCTGAACAAGTTGTAGTATTAAATATTTCAAGAGGGCAGTCGGATTATGCGCAAGAAGTGACTAAAGAACTTAAGCGTAATAATATAAGAGTAAGCTTAGACTTGAGAAATGAGAAAATAACCTATAAAATCCGGGAGCATAGTTTACAGAAGCTGCCATATCAAATCATTGTCGGAGATGAAGAGGTGCGAACTCGAAAGGTATCTGTACGAAATCGTTCAGGTGCAGATCTCGGTCAAATGTCGGTAGCAGCATTAGTAGCGCATTTGAAAGCAGAAATTTCAGTAAGGGGTTAGATTAATTGATGTTTCTTTTATTTAATAGACTTGGAGAATTGCTATAGCTCAGGGAAAAGCAGCGCGTATAAATGATGAAATAGATGCGCCGGAAGTGCGTTTGATTGGTGTTGAAGGAGAACAGATTGGCATTGCTACGCTTTGCGAAGCGAACGCGTTGGCGGAGGATGCTGGAGTTGATCTTGTCGAAATAGCGCCTACAGCGAAACCACCTGTATGTCGTCTGATGGATTATGGTAAATTTCGGTATCAGGAAAGTAAGAAAAAACATGATGCGAAACTTAAGCAAAAACAAGTTCAAATAAAAGAGATCAAATTTCGCCCTAATACAGATGAGGGCGACTATAAAATTAAGCTGCGTAATTTAATTAATTTCTTAGATGACGGTGACAAGGCTAAAATAACTTTGCGATTTCGTGGGCGGGAAATGGCGCATCAAGAATTTGGGGTGCGTTTGCTGGAGCGTGTAAGGGATGATTTAGAGTCGCATGCCGTAGTGGAGCAGTTTCCTAGGATGGAAGGAAGGCAAATGGTGATGGTCTTGTCACCTAAGAAAAAAGAAATTAAGACAACGAAACAAAAAGAAGCAAAAAATAAAAACGTTGCAACTGATTCATAAGCCGAGCGCAATTGTTCAGCTTGTGACACAAATGTAGCGTAAAACAAGTGATCTCTGGGTTATAGAAGTTTTCCGTTATGGAAGCACCCAGTTTCATCTAAAAACAGGAGTTATATTCGTATGCCTAAAATGAAGACAAATCGCGGTGCTGCAAAGCGTTTTAAAGTGCGAGCTGGTGGTAGTATAAAACGCGCGCAAGCGTTTAAACGCCATATTCTTACCAAGAAGACCACAAAATCTAAGCGTCAATTAAGAGGAATTGCAAGTGTTCATCCTAGTGATGCTAAGGCAATTCGCACTATGTTACCTTACGCGTAAGGAGGAAATACAATGCCAAGAGTAAAACGTGGTGTAACAGCCCATGCGCGTCACAAGAAGATTCTAAAGTTAGCCAAAGGATATCGTGGTCGCCGTAAAAATGTATATCGTGTAGCAAAGCAGGCGGTAATGAAAGCTGGGCAATATGCTTACAGAGATCGTCGGCAACGTAAACGTCAATTCCGTGCATTATGGATAGCTCGGATCAACGCCGCTGCGCGTGAGTGCGGTTTATCTTACAGTGTGTTCATGAATGGCCTAAAAAAGGCGGGTATTGAAGTTGATCGTAAGGTATTAGCAGATTTAGCGGTGTTTGATAAACCCGCATTTGGAAAGATTGTTGACCAGGCTAAAGCCAGTTTAGGGACTTAGTCGTATTTATAGAAGAAAGTGATGGGAGGCCATGGGTGGTTATGCCTATGCCTCCTTTTTTATTGTTTAGTATGATTACATATAACTATATAGAAGTTTGTTGATGATTCTTTTATGACTAAGAACCTGGATGAGATTATTAGTGAGGCAATAGTTTTACTGCAAAGTATTGATGATGCAGATGAACTGGAACAAGTTAAAGCACGTTACCTCGGAAAAGGTGGTGCATTAACAGAGATGTTAAAAGGCTTGGGGAAACTATCTGCTGAAGAACGTCCTGTTATGGGCAGTCGGATCAACCAGGCTAAAACCAAATTAGAGACAATACTTAATAAACGTCGCGAGTTCATCCAAGCACGTAAACTAGAAGCTAAGTTAGCAGAAGAGACACTTGACGTTACGTTGCCAGGACGAGGTACTGGAGTTAGTGGTTTGCATCCGGCAACGCATACATTAAAGAGGATTGAGTCGTTGTTTCACTCAATTG
>JAJFJH010000140.1 GCA_021774155.1 Nitrosomonas sp. | reverse complement strand
TGGCGAAATCGCGGCGACGAAGCACCAATATGATGTGGCGATTGTACATTTAAAACAGGCGATTCAATTAGAAGATAATCTTACCTATACCGAGCCCAAGGATTGGTATTTACCTCCACGCCAAGTCTTAGGAGCCGTGCTGCTCGAAGCCGGACAAGCGGCGAAAGCGGAGCGCGTGTATCGAGACGATCTCGTCCATCATCCACAAAACGGCTGGTCGTTGTTTGGATTAAAGGAAAGCCTCAAAGCCCAAGGAAAGACCCAAGAAATGCAACAGGTTGAAGAGGAATTCCAAACCGCTTGGGCTGATGCGGATGTAGTGCTGACCAGTTCACGATTTTAAATCTTGCTGGTCCCCCTATTTCATGACCGCGGCGAGAAAGTGTTCAATGGCAAACGTTGAAATTTGTCCGCATGGTCCATTGAAAATCGCATCGCACCCATGGGTGGCCCAAGGAAAGCGCAGCGACACATGGGGCACGTCTTGTTCTCTGAGATGTTGGGTAAGACGTTCGCTTTGAGCTGGTGACACTAACTCATCTCGTTCTCCATGAATCAGTAATGTCGGAGGGCTCGTTGATCTGACAAAGTGAATCGGGGAAGCCGCCTCGTAGATTTCATGGATTTTATTTGGGTTTCCGCCAAGGTAGTTCTCAAGAATTTCTTTCGTATCAAGAACGGCTGGGTTTGCTGGGTGGGCATAGGCAAACTGTAGGTCAGCAGGAGAGTAAAAGGCTACAACCCCTCGTATGGAATTCGTCTCCATCCCGTATCCTGCCAGCAGAGCTAGTTGCCCTCCGGCTGAACGGCCCAAAAGAACAAGTCGTTGAGCGTCTAGCCTCAGGGTCTTCGCATGCTCTGTCAGAAAATTGATTGCGGCACGTACATCTTCAAGGGCTGCGGGAAATGGCCATTTTGGGGCCAAACGATAATTGATGGCGGCAACGATATATCCTCGTGCAGCAAGATAGGAATTGAGAGGTGTCAGTTGGGTCGAGTCCCCACTGTTCCAACTGCCGCCATGAATAACGATGACTCCTGGGGCTAATTCCTTTTGCTCGGGTGGATGGTAGATGTCCACCATTAACTCGTAACTTTTGGTTGTGACATAAGGCTGCTGTGTCACGACGACTTCAGGGGAGTGTACTCCTCGGATTAAGTCTACCAATACCAAAGGTGCTGGTCTGGCTGGTCCATGGATACTTGAATTCGCTTTGGTTTCACCGAATGTGTTCACCAGATCCAAGGCTGTTTTATGTGTGATGGGTTTCGCTAGGAAAAGCGGTAAGAGAAATAGGAATACGGCACAAAGCCCAAGCAAAGCACCGATTCGATTACACCACGATCGTCGCCAGCCAGGCCATAATGGGAGCAGCGCTACCGGGATGAGTCCATATCCCCATTCGGTCACAAGGATCGTCACCTTCCAAAGCGTCGATGTCGGTGCGGGGGCAATCACCAACAATGAAAACACAAAACAAAGCCCTCCCAGAACCACATGAAAATAATGGAATGGAATTCGGTTGAGTGGAGATAAATCCATCACGGACGATTCTCTATCAAAAAAACTTTAGAAATTCCAGGACATTCCTCCCACAAACATCTTTGGTTGTCCAGGAAAGTAATTCACATCCGCGACTGGTGCTTGAGTGGCATTGAGCTGCGAATTGAAAAAGAATTGTGTCGAGGGGGCAGTTTCATTGGTCAGATTAAGAATGTCGAAGCGAGGGAATGTGCTTATTCTGTTTTTCAGGATGCCTCACCCATTGGCATGGACTGGTAGGGACCCAATTGGCAGTATTGTTCAGGCCAAAAATACTATTTCTTACATTCGGTAGAGTGAGGGGGTGGAGTATTCCCTGCCATAGGGATATGGCCCGCGACTACCCGCGGGACCCAAGCGCCCGATCCAGATTAAACGCGGCGCTGATGAGTGCGAGGTGAGTGAAGGCTTGTGGGAAGTTGCCTAGGGCTTCGCCATGGTGTCCGGTTTCTTCAGCGTATAAGCCGACGTGGTTGGCATAGCCGAGCATTTGTTCGAACATGAGTCGGGCTTCATCTAGTCGGGCTGGGTCTACGCGACCTGCCCGAGTTAACGCTTCCACCAGCCAAAAGGTACAAATATTAAACGTGCCTTCTTCGCCATCGAGTCCATCTTCGGTTTCATTCACGTTGTAGCGATAGACCAAGCCATTGGCCACGAGTCCGCCTTTTTCCGGTGATTGATTAATGGCGTCTAAGGTCTTCAACATACGAGGGTCGGTGGGGGAAACGAAAAAGACCAGAGGCATCATCAGGTTCGAGGCGTCAAGGGTTTCGCTTCCATAGCGTTGCACAAACGCTTGGCGACTCTCACTCCATCCCTTCTCCATAATTTCTTCATAGATCGTATCGCGTACTTGAAGCCATCGATCACGATCAGCCGGGAAGGATCGCTTTTCCGCCAGCCGTAATCCACGATCAATCGCGACCCAGCACATCAGTTTGGAATAGAGAAAATGTTGCTGCCCGCCGCGTACTTCCCACACGCCTTCGTCTTTCCGTTGCCAATTGTCGCACACCCAATTGACAAGACGGCGGAGGTGTTTCCAGAGATCATAGGAAATGGGGTTGCCGTATTTGTTGTACAGATACACGGAGTCCATGAGTTCCCCATAGATGTCCAGCTGGAGCTGGCCGTGCGCGCCATTGCCCACGCGAACCGGTTTGGACTGCTTATAGCCTTCCAGGTGGTCTAAGGTTTCTTCAGGGAGTTCGTGCCGTCCATCAATGCCATACATGATTTGCAATGAGCCGTCGGGTCGAAGTTCATGACACCGGGCTTCCAGCCAATGCATGAAATTTTCCGCCTCTTTGGTAAAGCCAATGCGAAGCAGCCCGTATAAGGTAAATGCCGCGTCTCGAATCCAGGTATAGCGATAGTCCCAATTCCGTTGCCCGCCAATGCCTTCGGGAAGACTGCATGTCGGCGCAGCCACGATGGCACCAGTTGGATCAAAGGTGAGAAGTTTAAGCGTGAGGGCCGAGCGTTGAACACGTTCCCGCCATCGCCCACGATATGTGCATTGGGATAGCCACCGGCGCCAATATTCCACGGTTTGCTTGAAAAGATCATTCGATTGATCGTGAGTAATGGCCACACAACATTCGTCGTCCGGCGCTATTTCTTGAAGCGTGAAGCTCAGTTCATGCCCTTCCTGTAATTCAAACTCGGCCACGACTCCATCGCCTTCTTGTTGTAAGGGAATGGTTGATCCCAGGCGGAGGGACAAGCCATTGGCCTTAAAACATACTCCATCGGAGGTAGAGGAAATGGTGTGGGAATCCCGGGCGTAGTTAAAGGCAGGAAAGCATTCCAATCTGAACGTTACGGTGCCTCGGATCGCTTGCACACGGCGAACGATTCCATGATAGCCCACATCAGTTTCTTTGAGGCCAACGGGCATAAAGTCAATGACTTGCCCGACGCCTTGCGGAGAAAGAAACCGGGTGACGAGCACATTGGTGTCAGGCCAATAATATTGTTTTTGCGTCGCGTTATTGCCATGGATCGCAATCTTAAACCGCCCACCTTTGTGTTCATCCAGGATGGCCGCAAAAATGCTGGGAGAATCGAAGTGTGGGAAGCAAAACCAATCGATGGACCCATTCATGCCCACTAGCGCGGTGGTCCGCATATTTCCAATCAATCCATAATTTTCAATCGGCTGATAGGGCATTCCTTACTCCTTGGTGGCCCATTTCGGGCTTACGATCACAATAGTACAAGTTGTATCGGTTTTTTGAGGCCGAACCCGAAGGTGTGGGCGACGATTCTTTTGAGGGGGCCTGTCGGGGGCATTTCGGTGGTCTGTGGGGCGGTCAATTTTCTTCTATGTGTCGATTCCCCACTGGTTGAACGGGACGAGCATTGTGCCCAATGATACCCACAAATTGCTCCACATCATGTTGAGCAATGAGGATCGGTTCTTCCAGAACGATCCACTGAACGCCTTCGGTGCAGGGGGGAGTGGTCAGCGAACCCGAATAGGAAAAATGGCGGGTGTTTTTCGGGAGAATGTCGGCAATGCTCAGATTAAGAGGAACAGAAACTTCTTGGCCCAATTGTGCAGGCAGCCATTTCCACAGTTTGCCCAGCACGGGTTTGTCGGCTCCGATTTTCAACATCACCGCAATGACGAGTATATGCCCATGTTCATCTTGATGGACCAGGTGCATTTCCATAGGAAAAGCATGTCCTTCGATATGATGTTCGCTGGGTTCATGGAAATGGAACTGACGCAAGGCATAGGTTCGATTGTTCAGATCGACGTTGCATCCTGATGTATGTGAAACCTGTATGGTATGGCCGTTGTTCAATTCATGGAGCTCTGAGGTCTGATAGTGAAATTCCAAGGTCTCCGCATGGTGTCCGTGGTGAGCCATCGTGATATTAATCGGTGACTGTTGCCGCCCCGTCTCGCAGGTCATGTATTTCGGCGTGAGCATGCTCCAATGCTCGGGACCTTCTACACCGAGATAATCCCAATGGGCTTCACGGGTTTGTTGATGGCCAGATCCGGACAAATGAGACGCGGAAGGTTTCGCCTCTTGAGCCGCTTGGCTTGGCTCCATGCCCCCTGCGAATACGATGAGCATCATTAGCTGGGGAATGGCAAAGGAGCGGACCATAAATTTCTGTGGGGTTGTACTATGAATGAAGGTGCCGGCCATGTGAGTGTTCTCCTGAATGTTTATTGCTTGGTGATTGAAGACAGAGCCTGAATTTTCATAGATGTTTGGAACATTACTGTAGTCAGGTTCCTAACACAATTGTTACAGCAGGATATCGTTTGCTATGCAGCGAGTCATCCGTAAAGATCCATCACCTCAGATGCGATTCCCGTCTTGGCAATCTTGTGAAAATCCATATAATGCTCCTGCGAGAGTTAGCTGCGAATCATTCAGGAAACAACCTCTAGGAAGGAGGCTAGGCGAATGTCAGTCAAGTATGCCTATCACAGTGATCTCGATAAGATCAGTAAAGGTACACGCAATGTGGTGCTGTGCATCGATGGGACGTGGAATGATCCCAGCGATGCATCCGAAAGTGGGCGTGGGAATACTAATGTCTATCGATTCAGTCAGGCCTTAGACCGTAATGCCAAAAACCAATTTGTGCGCTATTTTTCAGGTGTCGGCAATCAGCAGGACAATAGTTTTCTGGGCCAGTTTTTTGGGGGCGCGTTTGGCGCAGGAGGAAATAAAATTCGGGATTACGCCTATACGGTGTTGGTCACGAACTACCGCCCGGGTGATCGAATATTCATTTTTGGATTTAGTCGTGGCGCGGCCATTGCTCGGATGCTCGCCATGAAAGTGCATCAAGAAGGCATCCCCGAGTCCATCACGATTACCAAGAATGATGATGGAGAGTTTGATGATTATGAATCACACGGAAAATCTCTCAAGGTAGATATTGCGATGTTAGGGGTGTGGGATACCGTCGCTTCGTTTGGTATTCCGGTCAATTTGTTTGGCATTCCTTTTCAAAAGATCAATTTGTTTCGGGATTTCACAGTCGCCAAGAACGTGAAAAAAGCCTACCACCTATTGGCGATTGATGAGAATCGTACCCCGTATGAACCAACCTTGATGAATCATGATCCGAAACGGATTGAAGAAGTCTGGTTCACCGGTGTCCATTCCGATGTCGGGGGTGGGTATGATAGACGACGCCTGGGTGATATTACCCTGCGGTATATGATCAAACGGGCCCAGAAGCATGGCCTCGCGTTTTTTGACGAGGCGGTGGAAGAAGTGTCGGAAAACCTAAAAGGCGAAGGCTTACTCCATAAACATAAGAAACGTTTGTTTGGGTACAAAATGGGACAACGTCAAATTGTGGTGAAGTCGAAAAACAAAGTGGCCAAATCAATTCAACCGAAAATTCATCAGTCGGTAGCCAATCGGATAAAAAAAATGGGGAAGGCATATGCCCCGAAAAATCTAGTGGGATTGAAAGGCAAGTATCACGTGGTGTCGTAGTTTTTATTTGCGGGGTTTCGTCCCCGCACGACGAGTCACTGTTGTTTTGGCAAAAGTGACCAAAACCATTCTTGCCTGTGCGCGGCCCCTCCGACCTTGCTCAGAAGCAAGCTCTCCGAGGTTTCTGGTCCACTACCCCGAATCAAGATGGCTCAGAAACTCGCTTCGCTCAGACAGTCTTCGCCAAAGAAGTAGGATTCGGGGTGGCGGCCTAGCCGCGCCCAACGCAGGGTTTCGAAACTTATTAAAAACGACATGAGTCCCACACCCATGGGTGTGGGACTCGTGGGTGAACTCGCCGGTTCAATGCCAGAACTCACGGGTTCTGGGTATTCTGATCTCTAAAAGAGATCGTAGCATTCCCCTTGTTAGACCATGAAGGCCTTACGGCCAAATTTTGGCCGTAGCAAGAGTGTGGTTCGGGGATTGAAGCCCTGTCACTTCTTCAAGCTGTTCTTCCACGTCTTGTTCCCATTGGGCTTGCTGCTCAGGAACTGTCCCGTGGTTAGTGTCTTTATCGTATTGCCTATTTAGTCGTTGGGCTGTGGCACGAACGAGTTGGAGCATTTTGTGTGGATCGTCCTCGGATGTCAGTGCTAGGTTGGCCTGTCTGACAAGTAAACAACTGATGGCGAAATGTAGTTGTTCATGTCGGAGTAATCGATTCGCGATGCTTTGTGTATAAGGGTGCCAGGCTTCCACGATGTGTGGTTGCACCCATGATTGATCAGGATCAAACCGGGCTTGAAAGAACGAGGGCATTCCTCGGACAAGGGTGATAGCCACCGCGGTCTGGGCTGAGTGCTTGTAATTGCCGTAGGACTTGGAGAATTCTTCCCATGTCGGTGCATGGTCTGGTAAACACGCTGGCAATGATTGTTGCTCCGCTTGCCAATGAATGTTTGATGCACATCCCGTCAGAGTGATGATAGACATGAGCGCAACAATTGGGAGTAAGTGGTGGAGCATGGTCGATCTGACTCTTTTTCATTGAAAGTCATAGGAAAGTTCTTGAGAAGAAAACCCCTCGCTTATCTTGGTCGTCTCGTTTAAAATTTTCTTAACCCCAATACAAAGGGATGAGTAGGAAAGGTTTTTGATCAATGAGTGACGAAACGGGTAACGACAAACACGAAGAGACGACAACCAAGCACAAAACTCACACGGTAGCTTTCAATAATCCACCAAATCGTCGAGCATTTCTCGTCGGTGCAACTTCCATCTTCGGGTTGACCGCAGCGCATCTACTTTTGAGCCCGCGACCTAGTCACTCTCAGGCAGTGCCGGACGATCCTGCTAAGGTGCCAGGGGCATTGGCTTCGGCATATGGTTCCCGCTCTCAATTTGAACGGGCCAAACGGTTGAGCTTGCCCCAACTGTCTCGAACTCCGTTGCAGGACTTCCATGGCATCATCACACCATCGGCTCTACATTTTGAACGCCACCATAACGGTGTGCCGCTTATAGATCCTTCCCGCCATCGGTTATTGGTCCATGGCATGGTTGGGCATCCTTTAATCTTCACCATGGATGAATTGAAACG
>JAJFJH010000139.1 GCA_021774155.1 Nitrosomonas sp. | reverse complement strand
GCGGTTATCTTGTATGCGTTGTCGGATTCGTTCAGCGATTTTCATGGCTTTTGTCGTTGTGGTTTCGACCAATAGCACGACAAATTCTTCGCCGCCATAACGGCTGACGACATCGGTAGCCCTTAGATCTTCACGAATCATACTGGCGATTTGTTTTAAAATCAGGTCGCCACCCGCATGGCCATGGTCGTCATTGAATTGCTTGAAATGGTCAACATCGATAAATAAACAGCTGAGTGGTTTTTGAGTGCGCTCACTACGAGCGATTTCTTCGGGTAGGCGCTGATCGAAGAAACGCCGATTATTAATTTCTGTTAGTGCATCCCTTAGACCGATGTTTTTTAGTCCATCGCGCAGAATGGTCATATTAATACAGATCGAAATAACCACGCTTAGGTGTTGCAAGAAGTCGGTAGCGGCGTTGCTTCTGAAGCGCTCGGGGTTTTTGTCGCCTAGATTTAAACTGCCGATAATGTGGCACCCTTGCATGAGTGGCAGTAGCGCAATGCTTCCGATGGGTTGGTGCATACCCTGAAACAATGTGCTATGTTGTTCAGTAATGAACGGCCCTAACTTGGGTGTTAAGTTGTCATCAAAAAATTGAGTAAGCGTTGTTTTTTTAGGAGAAAACATTAAGTTAGGGAACATTTCTGCAATATTGATGTGGGCGTGTGCCAATAAACGTCGTATTTCAAAATCCTCATCAAGGAGGTTGAGTGTGATGGCGTCTAAATCGAATCTTTCCTTGCTTTCTTCAAGTAGTGTGGCAAATAGTTGTGATAGAGACGCACACTGCATCAATTGAAGCTCCAGGTTTTGGAACCGACGCAAAATATAGTCGTTATCCCATGCTTGTTTGATGAGTGTTTTGTAGCGTTGGTTTGAAATTTTTCGTTTTTGACGCGTACTCTTCTTACGTTTCATATTTGATGAGGTTTCATAGAAACAAAGTTCAATCAATCGTTACTAAGTTTATACTATAGATGACTAAAGTTTCTCGGTTGATTCGGGTTAATTGGGCACATTTTGTCTTTTTTCTTGTCTGCAAAGAAAAAATTTCAGCTATTATTCTTTAGTACTTCATTCATTAGGTCATTTACCAATGTATAAAATCATTTTATTTGTTGTTACGATAGCTTGTGTTCATTCTGCTCAGGCTGAAACATGGACGTTACCACCTGCCGATATTGATATTTTTGGTCAAGTGCAAACGGCGACGGCCAGTCGTAAAGAAACACTGTTAGATGTGGCGCGTGAATATGATATTGGTCAGATTGAAATCTTGCTTGCTAACCCTAATGTTGATCGCTGGTTGCCTGACGATGGTGCTGAAATTATATTGCCCAGTCGATATATTATTCCCCAGGCTGAGCGTCAGGGGTTGGTTCTTAATTTACCTGAAATGCGGTTATATTTCTTTCCTAAGCCAAAGAAAGGTGAAAAACCGGTGGTTGTCACGCATCCAGTGAGCATTGGCCGCATGGACTGGGAAACGCCTTTAGGTAAAACAAAGATTGTAGATAAAAGAAAAAACCCAACTTGGACACCGCCACAGTCATTGAAAGACGAAGCCATTGCAGCAGGTGGTCCTCCATTGCCGGATGTGGTGCCTGCCGGCCCAGACAATCCACTGGGTCAATATGCATTAAGGTTGGGTACTACTAGTGGTAGCTATCTTATTCATGGCACGAACAAGCCGTATGGCGTTGGTATGCGTGTAACGCATGGATGCGTGCGTATGTATCCAGAAGACATTGAACGGTTGTTTGACATAATTACTGTCGGTACACAGGTACAACTGGTTAATCAGCCGATTAAGCTTGGTTGGGCCATTGATTCCCTGTTTATTGAGTTGCACCCACCGCTTGATGAGGACGAAGAAAAATATGCGAACTATGAAAGAATGGTGACGCTGGCAATCAATGATTTTTTTGCGTTAGAGAGCAATCGTGCTTCCAATTCGGTCGTGGAGATAGATAATCATGCTTTGAAGCAAGCGATTGCTGAGATGAGTGGTATACCGGTTCAGATATCAAATTAGTGAATTGGTAAATGAGTTACCCATAAAAAAAGCCTCCGAAGAGGCTTTTTTTATGGGTGGAAGCTTACTTATGCATAGCTTTCTTAAACATATTGTCGATCTTTGCTTCTGTATCTTGTGACCGTTTGTTAGCTTCCATCGCAGTATTAAATGCTTGATCTGCTTTGGCACTAGCAGCAGCAGCTTCTGCTTTAGCAGCCGCAGCGTCAGCCGCAACGGCGTTAATTTGTGATTGTAGCTTGTCAAAATCACCTGTTGAGGCGCAGCCTGATAATCCAATAAAAGCACCTGTTGCTGCAGCAATCGTCAATAATCGTAATTGACGTTTGATTCTTTTGTTCATCCCTTTCTCCTCAGAATTAATTTAGCATGAGACTCATGAATACCTAAAATGCTACTAATCTTTAAAGATTAGTAGCATACCTATGATCTTATATGATTTTTTTGATTAAATAAATGTATTCCATCAATAATATTAATAAGAAGGCAACAAATGTTAACCTTGATGTTGTATCGGAAAAATGGGTAATGGCTTTAATGAATCTTAACTATCACACCCGGTTCCAGCCATTGGCCGAGTTGGTCAATTTGCTGGTTGGTCAATGCGATGCAACCATTGGTCCAATTAAATTGAGCGTGAACTTCAGGATCGCCGCGACCAATACCATGAATGCCAATATAACCACCTAGTGGGGTGTTTTGTGGTGGTGTTTTTCCTGCATTGGTAGTGTCGATTATTGTTTGCCATGTTTCTTCTGTGATTCTGTTTTCCTTTAAGGCAAGATCAGCTGCGGCACGGTTTGGGTAATCTAGCCCAAAGAACCGATAATAACGGCTTTGCTCGTTGATCCAACCGATTCTAAATTTACCCAGCGGCGTCTTGTCGTCACCTTTCATCTTGAAATGGGTGGTTCCAAAGCGCCCAATGGCAACGTTCTCAAATTTAAGTTGTACGTTGTTGCCATTCATAACAGATAGTGTATGTTTTGCTGTGTCGACATCAATCCAGATATCATTGGCGCTTGCCGGTAGATGTAAGAAGAGTAGGCTAAGGAACCCAATTAGAATGAGTCGACGAATGAAAGCGAGTTGCGTTAGCATGTTTCAGGTCACCAATAATAAAGCAAAGTTATTATGGCACAATTTATGAATCACGATTCTTGGAAATTTTAATATGTGTCTTGCTATCCCGGCTTGTGTTGAAAAATTGGTCGCTGACGACAGTGCCATTGTGAATTTGGATGGGGTACGTAAAGAGATCTCACTTGCATTGGTCGAGGATGTTGCGTTAGGAGACTATGTCATTGTGCACGTGGGTTATGCGTTACAAAAACTCGATCAAGCTGAGGCAGAACGTACTTTGACGCTATTCGCTGAAATGTCAGCTATGAACGATTCGCAAGACATGTTGCCTGGTGATGACTCGTGAAATATATCGATGAATTTCGTGATGGGGTACTGGCGCGTAAAATTGCGGGACATATTGCGGCTGAAATAGACTCTTGCCGTGATTATGATTTGATGGAATTTTGTGGCGGTCATACCCATGCCATTTCACGTTACGGCATTACTGATTTATTGCCGGATAATGTACATATGATTCATGGCCCTGGTTGTCCGGTTTGCGTACTGCCCATGGGGCGCGTGGAAAATGCCATTCAGTTAGCGCAAATACCTGGGTTGATTCTGTGTTGCTATGGTGATGTCATGCGTGTGCCAACAGCAAATAGCATGAGTCTGCTGAAAACAAAAGCGGGTGGTGCGGATATACGCATGGTGTATTCCTGTGCAGATGCAATAAAAATTGCACATGATAATCCGCAGCGACAAGTGGTTTTTTTTGCTATTGGTTTTGAGACAACGACACCGCCGACTGCGGTGGTCATCAAACAA
>JAJFJH010000138.1 GCA_021774155.1 Nitrosomonas sp. | reverse complement strand
CTTCAACTGGTCGATTCTGTGTTTGCTTCTGAATCGCATCATAAAACCACGGGGTCGGGTCAGATGGATCTCGTTCCTTAGCTAGTTCAAACTGAGTACCAGCCAAGGGGTAACGTTTTTCCTCAAAATACGCTTTGCCTAGATAACTACGAATGAGTGAGTTAGCTGGGTCAAGACTGGCTGCGATTTCCAACTCAATACGCCCAGCTTCAAGTTCGCCTTCACGTATCAATGCCAAACCTAGACCTAGTCTTGGCATCGGATCAGCTTGATCAAACAATATGGCCTCGGTAAATACGGTTTTGGCGTCTTTAGTATTAATCTGCAGCAAATAAGCAAAACCCAATACGGTGCGTGTTTTTGCGATGTTGGGGTTTAAGCTGACGGCTTGTTGGGCGGCATCCAATGCCCGATCTAAATAGCCTGCTGACATCTGTAACTCAGCCAATCGTGCCCAAGCCAGCGCATTTTGTGAATTTAGTTTGACTGCCTCATGCGCCGTGATGAGTGCGTCTTCTATTTCAAAATGTGCTTGCTGTGCGTAAGAAAGGGCAAGCTTTACAGTTGAAGACGCAGGGTCTAGCTCAGCCGCTTGCATAGCAAAGCTCAGTGCTTGTTCTTTATCATTCTGTACCACCGCAATGATGGTTTGCAGGGCGTAAGCATCGCTGTTGTTCGGTTCAAATGTGAGTGCTTGTTCAATCTTGATGGTTGCCTCGTCAACACGCCCGACAGTTAATAGCTGACCAGCTTGATGAGTCAGAAAGCTAGCTGAATGCTCATCTTGTGACGAATAATCTGACAAATCATTAATTATCGTTGGATAATGCAGCGCCCATTGCACCGCATCAGTTGGATAAATAATGGCTTCTTTTTGTGGTACTTGATCTTTGAAAGTGATTGCTGCTTCGTTATCATTGAGGCTAAGGCTGCCTTGATCGTTACTAACTGTTACTTGACCTTCATAAACAACAAGCCGTGTGCTATTTTCATCAATCCCAACAAAGAATTCAGTCCCGTCAACAGCCGCACTCACATACGGCGTTCTAACTCTAAAAGGCTTTGGGGTGCGGGTAATAACGTGTATCGCACCATTCAATAGATCGAGTAGTGACGTGGATTTGTCTGTTTGTATTGCTGGAAAGGAGATGGTTGATTTTTGGTCGAGCCTGAGCATACTCTCGTTATTTAACCGTAGTGCTGCACGGCTATGAGAACGTGCACGAATCGCGTCGCCAGCGCAGAGTAGGGCATTCATTGTCGCTGGCTGCCAGTTTGTTTGGGCTGCACGTCGTAGTTCGACAATGCCTTGCACCGAAACAACTTGTGCCATCGTAGGTAGACAAGATTCTGAAGCATAAGTCTCACTTGTAAAGCTTAAAAGTGCTGATGCGACTGTAACAATGAACGCTGCTACTAATATTCTATCGCAATACAAGCTTGGTGTGCTGCTGTTAAAACTTGTTCTCATGTCCCGCCTGACTTTTCTCTAAGAAATGGAAATGAAGGCACTACTCTACCATTCCATCTCTATCAATAAACAAGAACTTGAGAGTCCGACTCGGTAACTAGGGGATTATGCGGGAAGGTCAGTCCCCAGTGCTATCTAGGGTATGCGATGTATTGATATAGCGCAAACTAGTTATCAATTTATAGAAATATCATGATGAGTGATGTGACTTTTATCACATCACATATTGCTTGAAAATTATATAAAGAAAGGTGCTGTATGGTGTAATGAGTTGGTGTTGCGTTGTGTTTTGGCGTGGTGCGGAGTTTGATATTCTCTGAACTCGATACGAATATGCAAGTTTTTATATAAAAAATGGGGGTGATTTATGTCAGTAAAGCAGTTTATAACAGCGGAAGAACATTTAGCGAAGCTAGGGGTTACAGTTCAGCAAGCGCAGAATTTTATTGGTGAAAATATTGATAATCCTGAGCTAGTATTTGAAACCGCCGGGCAAAACAAAGTAACAAATGCAATGCTGAGTGAGATTGTAAATTTTCCGACAGATGTGGTCCAAAAATATTTTTTAGATGCTGGTTTTCCGAGTGTTGAGCTAGATAGAACCAGCCTGCTGGTCAATTATGATTTAGACACTTTAGAAGCTTTAGTTAATTTTAATACTAATACTGGTATTTTATCAACTACTTCACTCAGTGAGACAGTTCGACCAAAGCTAAATGACCCGTTGGATTACGATTTTACTTTTGACCCAATAAGACCTTTTTATACCAATGATAATGTCTATGATAAAGAAGAATTAGGTGTGGGGCATCTGAGTAATAATGTACCAGCAGCAAATGAAAGCGTGGAATCTTTGTTTTATGGTTCATTAATCAATATGTTCAAAGCGCTTGATGAATCCGAATTGAATCAAATTAATGCATTTCCAAATGATGGCCCTGCTGATGAATTTCAGGAATTGCTTTTTGACGCTTTAAACGAATCGCCTTCGTCTTTTACATGGACAGAAGAGCAACTTGCTGAATTAGTGGCAAATGAAGCGACCAATATTATAGATAAGTATTGGGAACAGGGTAATGTTCTCGTCGGGGTACTTGATCTTAGCTTTTTCGGTACAGCTAGCATCTAAATATCATAAAACAACTACCATAGGCAACTTTAGTTGCCTATGGTTAGCAAGACTAATAATGGAATTTATTGTTCTAGGCAATCGATATCAGCAATTGATATCTTTTCTACGCACAACTACGGATTCACCAGCAACAGTAATCCATTGTTTACAAGAGCTTCTGAAAGTGGCTATAGTAGCTGGTGTGCTTATTTTAATTGCTGAGATGGCTTGTGGGAATTTTGATGTTACTTGCTCATAATCTGTGTTTTTGAACAGTTTTGTTTCCCCTGTTATTATATCTGTCAGAGTCAAATAACTAAAATCACCAACGTTACTTATTTCCTTAAGCCGAGCGGTCAGTTTCGGTGGTAAGTTCGGTATTCCCTGATATTGATCGGGTTCTTGTCTTTCCGTATTTTTACAAATTAATTCTGTCTCGCCGTCAATAGTAATGTAATTACATAATTGATAATTTTCATCAATATATTCCCGCTTAACGCCCTTGACTCGCACCACAGACGTGGAAGTGATTTTTTTTATTGCCGATGCAGACAGTATATCCGCGCGTTCTACTACAGTATCAGCATGCTTAAAATATTCTGTTTTTCCAGTTTTACTACCCACTAATACCAAAGCGGCGATTTTGAGTCCACTTATCTTTTCAAGTTCATTAGAAACCTCGGGCGGCAATTTGGCGATTCCGCCACAACCCATAAGTACAAATACTAGTGAAATAAGCAGAGTGATTTTTATTAATTTGTAGGCATACATTTTATAAAGCTCCTATTAAAAATTGAAAGTCATACGTGCAAAAATCGTTCGTGTTGGCACAAAACGTGCATTCACGGGTTCAGATGTTCTAAAGCTGGTGTTTCGATATAAAAAAGATTGGTTAAAAAGATTTCTGGCTTCCAGACTTAAAATTCCCCTTCGGTTGGGAAGCCGGTAACCGACAGCCGCATCCAGAAGAAAAAAACTCTCAATACCCTCATTTTGAGGCTCTTGGTTTTGGGCTTCTTGGCGATCAACTTCCTGACGCACAAATGTACCAGTCAAATTTGCAAAAAAACCTTGAGGATTGAAATAATTGATGCTAACGGGAGCACTAAACGTATCAATCTGGTGCGGCCCAGACAGAGTAGGTTTTCGTGAAAATTGCTCAAATTGCACTTCTGTTTTTGCGGTCCAATTTTGATTTAACGTGTTATATACGTAACCACGATACAAGTTTTCATTCTGTTTCTCAAGGGTAAAACTACTATCCTTTCTGCTAAATTCTGTTGGAACTTGTAAATCACGGCTTGATATTTCGAGACCATAAAACACATCATTACCATGGTTCATATCGAGTCCGATTCCGATACGTTTGAATATAGTGCCATTCAAATCATCGAACAGTTGATTAAACCCTGCAACTTGAGTGGGTTCAATAGTCTGATTGGTAGCTAAAGGTGTTTTAACGCCCTCAACCCAAGCAAAACGCAGTCGTACATTATTAGCAATGTTCCATTGCAGACCCAGCTTGGGATTAAATCGGTTTATTGTTGCTCTTCCACGTTTGTATGCATCATAGTTAAAACCAATTGTCGCATCCAGATTAGGAGTGAAGTATAGATTAGTGTATATATATCCATTTGTTTTATCGTTGTCAAAATCAGTAGTTACGCAGCAAGTAACCTGATCTGATATTATATTTCTGTCTTGTCGATTGTTATGAATATTCAGGCGATATATACCAGAGCCGGCGAGAAAATTAAACCGATTGCCATGAAATTGATATTGAATTTCAGTCTGATAGCCTTCATTCTGTCGAAAAATCTCACGGTTCTCGTTGTTGCCAAGAGGATCTATGTTTTTGTCTTTTCGATTAACATACTGTGCTGATACAATAAAATTTTGATTGGGTGTAAAGCTGTACCGAGCGCCTACTCTTGCAGCATCTTCATCAATTATTCGGCGCAACCGATTTTGTGGCGCTCTTAGATTATTCGAACCCCTATTAAAATCCAGCAATAAATTTCCTTGATCAGTCGAGCGGTTACGTATTTCAGCCTGAATGTTTAATTTAGGTGTTACGGCATGCTGTATAAACGCATTAAGAATGTCATGATTCTGATCGTTATTGGTGCGAAAGCCATTGGTCTGATAATGGAATTGCCCCAAGCTAACTGAGGTGCGTTCGTAAAGTTTTGAGAATACAATTTCGTTACCAAATGTACGGTTATTTCCTGCAAACCCAGAAGTAACCAGTTGTGAACGATTGCGCTCCATTAGTGGTGAGAATTCATTAAATCCCGCTGCTGATGGACCGGTCCCTGTAATGATATTAAGATCTGTGACAGCCAGTTGCGGTTGCACTGGGTTGACATTGATTGGCTGCATTAGTTGTGCTTGTAGTAGTTCACTGACACGGGCTGCTTCATGCCGAGGAATATTGGCGTAAGTATCCGAAAGAAACCGATGCGCCGAATGATTGGTTGGGTCAACGCTTAAGGACTTTGCTGTTTCCATCAAAGCACGTTTCTCAAATCCCAAGTTTTGGAAGATTCGTGCCATACTGGAACCACGCCCGGCTTGATCCTGATCCAATAGCAATTTAGATCGATACACGGCACGATTGTCATTGAGTTCGATTGATTTCTGGATATCCTGCAACGCTTCGACGGGACGATTCTGTGTTTGCTTCTGAATCGCATCATAAAACCACGGGGTAGGGTCGTTTGGGTCACGTTCTTTAGCCATGTCAAACTGTGTGCTGGATAATGAATAGCGTTTTTCTTCAAAATACGCTTTACCCAGATAACTACGTATCAGCGAGTTGGCGGGGTCCAAGCTGGCGGCAATTTCTAGCTGTATACGTCCGGCCTCAAGCTCGCCTTCGCGGATCAATGCCAAGCCCAAACCCAACCTGGGCATCGGGTCAGCTTGATCCAATAGAATGGCTTGGTTAAATACGGTT
>JAJFJH010000137.1 GCA_021774155.1 Nitrosomonas sp. | reverse complement strand
TTTGCAGAATATTTAGAAAGACATTCCAAGCCTAAAAAGAAAACATGGGCTGAAGATAAGGCGCAATTTGAAACGTATCTTATGAAACCATTAGGCAAGAAGAAACTGTCAACAATTGATAGGAAGAGTATTGCACGTGTTCATAGTGATATTACCAAAGCAGGACATGCACCGACTGCAAACCGTGTTAAAGCATTGGTATCTAGTGTCTTTGGTTGGTCTATCTCTGCGGGCTTATGGGAATCGAACCCTGCATTCGGTATTAAACCAAATCGTGAAAATCAGCGTGACAGATTCCTGCAAAGTGACGAACTGCCAAGATTTTTTCAATCACTGGCAGAAGAACAAAACAAAACAATTAAGGATTACGTGCTGATGTCCTTATTAACAGGCGCACGAAGATCCAATGTCTTGTCTATGAAATGGGCAGATATCAATTTTGAGCGTGGCGAATGGAGAATTGAAGAAACCAAGAACGGCACACCTCAAACAGTAGCACTTTCACCCGAGGCAACAACGATACTACGCAATAGGCTGTCAGGTGACGCTGTATTCGTTTTTCCTGGAATTGGCAAGACTGGGCATCTAATGGAGCCAAAGAAAGGCTGGAAACGCATACTAGAGCGCGCAGGAATTGACAATCTACGCATACACGACTTAAGACGCACATTAGGAAGTTGGCAAGCTAAAACAGGCGCATCATTAGCAATTATAGGTAAATCACTTAACCACAAGAACCAGAATACTACGGCTATCTATGCGAGACTTGATCTCGATCCAGTACGAGACTCAGTAAATAAAGCAACTGGTGCAATGCTTGCAGCGGCTGGGGTGAAACAAACGGCTGATGTAAAGAAGCTAAAGGGCACGAAATGAGCAGGAAGCGGCTTGATCACGAAGTTAATAAACTTATTGATAAACTAAGTTCACCTTCAGATGTTAGGGAGAAAAGTCTGGCTCGTTACCAGGAAGCAAACAAGAAAGGCACATTTGCTCGGAAATGTACCGAATACATTGAGTCGCTAGGAAGTGATCAGCGACGAGAGATATTTGGTTCAATATACGAATTTTTCTACGATGCGTGCGAAAAGGAGCACTTGGCAGGCGATAACAAGGCACTCATGAAGTGCATAGATTTTTGTTGTACTAATAAGCTAGTCATACCCAATTGGGCAGCGGAGGCATTCCATCAAGGGTATACAAAAATCAGCAATTACGAAGCTAGAAGTTGGGATGTTGTTTTTGGCCAACCACACAAAGGTAAGCATTTAAAAGCGCAACGATGTGACGAATACAAACACTCGATATACAAGTACGTTAAAGAGCGGATAGGCCAAGGTCATTCAACAGATCAAGAACTATTCTGCCTGACAGCAAAACGATTTGGAAGTAATGCAAAAGAAATAAGTGATATTTATTACGACTTGGAGCGCCAACGTGTAAAGTGGCTGTATTCTCATTACGAAGGAATGGATATTTCTTATAAAGCCCTAAAGCAACTTCGTCAAAACAAGCCATAAAAAAACTAATTGAGCCAACAAGTCCATACTGAATCATTCTCTGCAAATTTTTAAAATTGCGCACATATTAAAACTACTAAGTAGCACAGATAATCCTTGGTAATCCCAGTTTCTGGGTATTCTTTAGGAATATTTATGAATAATGAATCGTTATTAATAGGAACGCAACCAGCGGAAGTTCTGAATGAAACCCTGTTAACCGAAACACAAGCAGCAGAAGTGCTAGATGTTGTTCCCGGGACGCTGGCTGTGTGGCGCTGCACCAAACGTTACAACATTCCCTACATTAAAATCGGGCGCAATGTCAGGTATAGCCGAAGGGCATTACTAGAGTGGCTAGATTCATGTACTCATAATGGGGGAGAGTAAAGCCATGATTCCTGCAAATAAAGAGAATGTTCGTGGAGAATTGTCCTGCAATACTATTAAGAATCCAGGTTTAATTCTAATGAGGCATGAGCCTGTTGCATTCAATAATTGTTTAACACTAGAGCAATTCCGTTCTGCCATGCAAGCCGCGGGTATCTGCTACTCTAGCGAGATAATAGCTGATGGAAACCTTCACCGATTCTTCATTGAAGGTCACAGGAAAGGTAGTTTAAACGGCGCCTATGTCTTGCATCTTGATGGATGCCCGGCTGGTTGGTTTATGGATTACACAACCGGGCTATCTCAAACATGGAAAAACTCATCAGATTCCCGTGTTCCCCATGCTTTTATTAAACAGATCAAGGAAGCCAAAGTTCAGCGTGAAGTAGAGATGCACCAGAAACATGCAGAAGCAGCAAAGAAGGCGGCGTATACCTGGAGCAATTCAAAACCAGTCGCCCGGCGTGATGATCACCAATATTTAATTACTAAACAGATTCAGCAGTATGGCACTAGAATCAATCGCAAGTCTCTTATTATTCCAATTTATGACGAAACAGATCAACTGGTGAACCTTCAATTCATCGCACCAGAAGGGGAAAAAAGATTTCTAAAAGGCGGAAGAAAGCGCGGCTGTTTCCATATTGTTGGTGATATATCTGAAAAGATTCTTATTTGTGAGGGCGTGGCCACAGGGTTCAGTCTTCACGAAGACTCTAGGCAACGTGTAATCATTGCGTTTGATGCAGGCAATTTGCTACCCGTTGCGAGAAATATTCGAGAACTCTCACCTGATTCCGAAATTATTATATGTGGCGACAATGATTTGTCAGGTATTGGCCAGCAAAAAGCACGAGAAGCAGCTTTAGGCGCTAACGGTAAGGTGCTAATCCCACCAATACCGGGACAGGATTGGAATGACCACCTGACGGGAGGCCGCCATGATTAGTCAGAAAATTATTAGTTCTGCCGGGATACTTCCAAACGACGTTGCCAACGTTACCACAATCAATTTTGATGATGCGGTTGATCCCAAAGAACAAGACCTAAAAAATGCGTTATCGATAGCGTACGGAGTTATAGCAAAGTGTAATGAAAATCCCGGTTTATTGTTCGAGCCTGAGTTTATCGAAGCGGTAACCACCATCAGAGCCTTATCACAAAAGGATTGGGCAAATATTAGAGTTTCAATCAAACAGAATAAGCCAAGCGGTGTACTTTTAGCTGAGATAGACAGACAAACAGAACCCGAGCAAAACGGGCGAGGTCGAAATTCTGATGCTGATGTAATTCTTGAAATGCTCGAAGAAAAACCGCTCTACCACGACGAAAATGCTGATAAAACTTTTATTGAAGACGATTCGAGAATATTTCGAATCGGATCACAGCCTTTTACTGAATGGATAAGTCATAAGTATTTCAAAGAATTTGGTCGGTCGGTTAATGAATCGTCAATCAAGCAAGTAGCCTTCACTCTCACTGGTCATGCTAAGCATGAAGGTATCAAAAAACATGTCTATATGAGAACGGCAAATTATAAAGATGTTATCTATATATTTATTGGTGATGAAAACTGGCAGAGAATCAAGGTAACTTCTACGGGATGGAGTATTGATTCTGACTCAGATGTTAAGTTTTGGAAGCCTGGATCAATGGTTTCTCTTCCTATGCCTATATCTGGTGGAAAAATAGAAGAAATTTGGGAATACCTCAACATCAGCGGCAATGATGACAGGTTGCTAATTCTGGCATGGATGTTAGAGGCTTTCAGATCAGAAACGCCGTTTCCAGTATTAGCTTTAAATGGGTTACAAGGTTGCGCAAAATCTTCGACTCATGCACGAATCAGAATGGTGATTGATCCAAGCGGCTGCAATCTGCGGGCTGCACCAAAGGACATTCAAGATATTTATATTGGCGCTGGATCAAACTGGATTGTTTCTTTTGAGAATATCTCAAGACTTTCATCGCAGCAGCAGGATGCGCTCTGCACATTAGCTACGGGCGGCGGGTTTGCTACTCGTACCTTATACAGCAATGACGATGAAACGATTATTAACGTTAAACGGCCTGTAATAATTAATTCAATACCCGTTGTTATTACCGCTCAGGATTTAACTGATCGTGTCATTAACATTGAATTGCTGAAGCTTGAAACGTATCGGGATGAGATCGATATCAATGCAGCATTTGAAGCAGCAAGACCAAGACTTTTTGGTGCATTACTAGACTTGCTCTGTAAAACCCTGGCAATACTACCCCAAGTTAAAATAAATAAGCCGCCAAGAATGGCTGACTTTGCGCGATTTGGTGAAGCGATGGCGCAAGCAGTGGGACATAAAGCTGGAACGTTCGACAGAATCTTCAAAGAAAACAGAAGCGCGTCAGTCTCAAGAGCGATGGAAGCTTCACCGGTTGCGGTAGCGATTCGTGAGATGGCAGAAAATTGTCATGGTGAAATTGTTTTTCATGGAACGGTCAAGGAATTGT
>JAJFJH010000136.1 GCA_021774155.1 Nitrosomonas sp. | reverse complement strand
TCTGCAACTGAGAATCCACGCATACGAAAAGCTTCGCCTACGAGTAACTCGAAATCTCTCCAGTCCATATCGCGTAGGATATTCTCGGATTTCCTGTTGCTAACCGAGTTGATGAGACCCTTGCGTTTGCGACGCTTAAATATAGATGCAAGAGCACCGACAAGAAATAGCGACGGTAAAATATATTGTCCGTAATAGGCGAAAGTTCGTCCCATCTGCTCAATGACCATGTGGCCGATTTGTCCTGGGACAGCGCTGGTCGGTATTTCAAGTGAAGCATAATGATGCAGAACGCTATAAGCGACAATAGCAAAAGTAACACCTGTCCACCAGGGCAGCGTTGCGGTTATTTCAATACAAGTTTCTGCCATGCCATTTTTTCTTCTACTCATTATTTTCTCTCAAAATGATAAAACTACGTTTGAAACGGTCGGTAAAACGTGCGAAAACCACCACTTGGCAATGGCTTATCGAAGATTTCAAAACGCCCAGATGCAATTAGCAGTTTTTTGAATGTGCCATACCCATTGGTTTCTTTCATATTTGCAACATCATTAGGTGCCTGCGTGTGAACAAGCCTTCTAGCGTCTGCAAGACAAGTCCAGCCATCAGCACGACCAATTTGGGTGGCGATATCACAAAACAAATTAATCAATGGACTTATTTGTAGTCTCATTAATTCGAAATTCTGATTCCATTCAGCTGATGCCAAGATGTTGGCGCACAATTGCTTTGTGTTGCTCATGCTTTTATTCACCGACACTAGTTGTTCGTATATTGGCAGAACTTTCACTCGCTGTTCGTCAAGATAATCACTGGCCACAATCAATTGTTCTGGTGAATCTGATTGCAAATAAGGCAGAAAATGATGAACCAGTAGATTGCGCTCCTCACGGACCATTTCATGGGTTTGGCACTGACGCTCATAAAAATCTTTATCACCGGTGGTTTTGAAGGAAATAGAAACCCAGGGTCCAGACAAATCTGACGGTCCCTGTTGTTCTTCATCGGGATTCGATAAAATTTTATCTTTATATCGCTGGAGAAGCTGCCCCAACATATCTTTATGAATACCGTTAACACGTTTTTCCTTATTAGCCGCTAATTCATGGGCATACCCATGTACCCGTGAATCTCGCAGAATCATTTTCAACTCATTTTCAATGAGCTGAAAAGTCAGCATATTTCTGCCTATCTTACGAAGCACTTCATCTATTAGACTTTTCTGTGTATTTTGTTTTTCTTGATCCATTTGCTGAAGGTTTTCTCTGGTTATGACACAGCATCATCAACGGCAACCATCAATTTAGGCTTAAACTTCGCTACCGTGATGATCCAAAAGAATCGACTGCTGGTCTATCTGCATTTAAACCCAGCACGTTTGGAATCGCTTCCCGCTACCGCTCGTGATGTCAGCCAAAGCGGCCATTGGGGAACTGGTGATCTTGAGTTGAGTATTTCCAGCGCAACTGACCTGGATCTCGCAAAGCCATTTATTCGCATGGCTTATGAAGGGCGTGGATTAGAGAGGGGTAATTTGTAGACAATTAATTGAATGCTTTATCCTTATCAATATGAGATAAGTTTTTTTAATTCTGGAGCTGTATAAATTCGATAATTCAAATCTTTAACGTTCTCTTATTCTTAAGTGTATTTATTTGAGTTAACACAGCTTTCTCCCTATCATACTCAACCATCACATCCTTCCCGGCAACAGGTTTAGTATCAATCGCATTCAATTGATGCACAATAAAATCCTTTTTGATTTGCTGATAAAAAACACCTTTGTCTTTATCAATAAGAAGAATCTTCCCTTCATACTGATTGTTATCACTGGGTTCTTTGGATAAATAAATATTATAGATCCCCGGTTTGATGCCTTCTTCGGCTTTCTTGATTGCGCCAGTTGTTTCCCATTCGTTATTGTTTTGTGTTTGTAAAATCTTTTGTCCGTTCATGACAATAATGCGTTGCTTTTGGGGTGTATTCATCTCGAACTTTTACAGTGCATTGTTTAGTTTTATGCGGTAGGTTTTTTTAACGTTTTGTTGCATTTTTTTTGCAAAACATCATCCTGCTTCAGGGTTATTTGCGATCTCATCGAGTATTTTAAATAGATCGAAGGGCTTAGATTGCTCAGTGCCATACAAGAATGCGATCAATTGCAGTGCGCCACTGCCTTTGGTTGCAAATCGGCCATCTTGTAATGCGCTGATAATGAATTGCGCGATGTTTGGACAATTCTTGCCTTCTTCAAAGTAAGTTTTGATCTTGGTTTTAACTAGTTTCTTATCATCACCCGATAAATCACGCATGAGTACTTTGGGTTCGCGCTTGTCTTTTTTAATGAGGTTATAAATCGAGTCAAGTAATGATGTTGGCGCATGCTGCTTTTGTTCTTTTTTAGTATCAAACGTAGTGCTGAACTCGTCTTCAGTATTTGATGTCTGATCACTCTCGGGCGTAGATGTTTGTGTTTTCTTCAGCTTCAGAAACCGTCTAAATTGATGTACATCCAAGCGTGATATTTCTTCTTGCGTGCTGAGTGCTAGCCAGTTCGTCACGTCTTCTTGATTGGTTTTATAAAGCCGCGTTAAATCATACAAGGCCGTTACATCGATGCAGCGACTTGATCGATATATGTCTGCAATAGGGTCGGGCAGATCAAGTAGTGTTGCGTGCATGGTGATATAGGGATTAGTCTTGCCGAGCATTCTTGCAACGGCGGTTTTGGTTTGTCCGGCGGCAAGTTGTCGTCCAATGAAGTCAGCAATTTCTCGTGAGGATAAATTATCCCGTTGCAGATTCTCGATCACCTGGTCGGCTTCACTGTAATCGGTATCAATAAACGCAGGAATCTTTTTTAACCCGGCATTGATACTTGCACGAAAACGTCTAGCGCCATGATTAATGAGATAGGTTCCCGGCTTGTCTGGATTAGGGCGCACAGATATCGGTGACTTTACACCGCGTAATTTAACGGTCTCCGTTAATTCATTTAATGTGTCCTTGTTAAATTCCTTCCTTGGCTGGTTGCTGTCTTCACTGATAAGATTAATGTTTATTTGTGTTGCGCCTAGGGGCGCAACATGACCTTTGTTAGTTTTGTTTTTTTTATTTATCATTTGATAATTCTCTACACTGAATAATAGTGACCATTGCTGTGTTTGTTTTTAAAGATATTTACTGGTTATAATTTCAACAAGTCAAACTTATTATTATTCGTAATATAACTATATAACGAATTTTCTCTGTTGGCGATTTAACAACTCATTTTTATTTTTAACCGCTTTTAATGCACAATAAATACTTAACAAAGGTTAATTATGCCTCATTCATATTAAAATAACCAAAATGTGTCGTGAAATAGTGACAAATTTAAGCAGCTTAACCATAAAAACAACAAGGTTACACTATGTACAACCTGGTAT
>JAJFJH010000135.1 GCA_021774155.1 Nitrosomonas sp. | reverse complement strand
TTACAACCAATTGATTTATAAACGATAATGATTAGCCTGAAAATTGTGCAGCTTAAAAAAAACCCTTACAAACACACAAGTTAGGTACCTAATAAATAAGTTATCCACATACTTATCCACATGAACTGTGGGTAAAACTATTTAAATAGCCCATTAAAGTAATATAACTCCAAATAATATAGACGATTTTAGCTGCCAGATATTGGCTTATGAATTATTCGGTGCTTCTTTAAAGGTAAAGGTACTTTATAGTAGGAATTCTTCAACAATCAGTGCTGCGACAATTTGTCACATTGCTACTCATTCCTTATTCAAATAGGATCTACAAAATTTGCGTAAAAAAATTAAAATTCTTTTCGGTCGACCACAACGCATTCATTGACTCATACTGAAAGACCTTCTGCAGAAAAATCTCCGGAGCATAAAATTGAATAAGTTTGTTTTACGTTTTATAGGATTGTTTTTGCTCTTTTTTAGCGTAACAGCTATGGCTCATGAGGGTGAGCCAAACATGGCGTTTAGATGGAGCGATAGCATCATTGAAATCGATACCCAGCGTCAGGGAAGAGCACTGGGTGACCACACGGCGTTTGTTATATCTTTTACCGATTCACTCACCCCTTATCGCATGGGAGATGCCGGATTTACCGGATCAGGTTTCGACCAAGGCGGTATAGTCGCTTATCAAACAGAAAGCACATTGTTGAAATGGTCAGAAGCGCAATCACAGTGGCTACAAGAAGGTTTTGAAGAGCAGGCAGTAATTATCCGTCTAGGGGATGAAAGTATAGTGACGGACGAAGAAGGAAATGGATTGCAAGGATTTATTGCAACATTGACAACTGGCAGCAGCTTCGAAGCTCATCCTGTTTTTCAAATACAAAAAACGGACGGATCTTTGCCTGACGATGGCGCTTATATGGTTTTCATCAATATCTTAGGGCTAGATGAATCAGGTGAACGTATTCGCTACAAGCCTTCTGTTCCATTTGCATTAGTTTTTCATATCAATGCTCAAGCAGGCTTTGACCGTTTGGCACTTTCTCAAACTTTGGAAGTAGTGCCGGAAATCCAATTGAACGATTACAATCGCATAGATACACTGTTTGATTGGGCAGAATCACAATTTAAGGAATTATTCCCACATCCTGCAGAAAGTCGTTTTATCTTAGGATACTATGCGCGTTGTTATGACAATTCCGTTTGTGTCGGCAGCAAAGACGGCGAAATCTACACTACTGGCGGAGTTCAGGGTGACATCGTTGAGCATGGCTCAATAGAGACTTTTTATGACTTGGCGGGACTTTAATGCAAGCTTTGCAAATGTGTCTTCGTTATGTTTTTCTGACGAGTTTTATTTTTTTTTTAATTCTGCCTTCGCAAATGATCAAAATACACACAAAAAATCGCTAGCAGAAAATCAATCCAATGTTGGGCATTCCATCTCAAATAGTCCGCAAGCGCCTGTCAAATTTGAAACAATCACTATTGAAGCAACTTCCTCCGCACCTGCTGATCCAATACAAAAACTAGAAGGTCAGGAATTACGTATTCGCACAGGCGAAACGCTTGGTAAAACATTAGAGCGTGAATTAGGTGTTAGTAATCTGTCCTTTGGGCCGGGTGTTGGTCAACCCGTTATACGCGGCATGAGCGGTCCTCGCGTTAGAATCATGCAGAATGGAATGGGCGCACATGACCTGTCTGCATTGAGCCCTGATCTTGCAGTTGCTTTTGAAACCATGCTAGCAGACAGCATTACTGTGTTGAGAGGCCCAGCAACCTTACGTTATGGCGGTAATGCAATTGGTGGCATGGTTGATATTAAGCATCAACGCATACCTGAAAAAATCCCACTTAATGGCTATTCGGGTCGAACGGATTTTAGCTACAACCATAACTCTGCAGACAAAGCTGGAATGTTCAGTTTAGATGCCGGTAAGGGAATGTTTGCGATGCATGTCGATTACTATAAACGCTCTTCAAATAACACCCATATTCCTGGCACTGCCTTAGACGAAGAAGCGATCCGTCAACAATTCCAAGTTGAACCCAGCACTAATAGTAAAAACGTCATTCAAAATAGCAACTCTAATAGTCAGGGTGGTTCGATCGGTGTATCAATGATCGGCAGGCATGGCTACATCGGCGGGAGTTATCATCAAATGGTCAGAAATTATGGCATTCCACCCGGCGTGCCTGGTCATGACAGTATCGGGGGAACTGAGCAAGAGGCGTTCAGAACGAATATGTCTCAACGTCGCTATGATTTAGATGGCCTGTGGAAAACCTATTGGCCGTCATTACCCAGAATAAATGCAAAACTAAGCTACATTGATTACGATCATAAGGACTTTGATAAGAATGTGACAGATAGGGATGCATCGCTAACTCGCTTTAAAAATTCCGTCTGGGAATCCCGTTTAGAAATGAACCATCAGCGCGGAGAGTGGCTTGATGGTACATTTGGTATGCAGTGGCAGAATCGTTCCTTCTCGGCTACAGGGATCGAAACGTTCACGCCTGCTGCTAATGTTGATTCGATAGGGTTCTTTATCACTGAAACTGTGTTTATCACTGATCACCTCAACTTTGAAATGGGCGCTCGTATTGAACACCAGACGACAGACCCCAAGAGCAATTCAATAACATTGTCAGGTATTTCGGCACCCCTACCTTTGCCGAACACATTGAATTTTCTTACTTACTCTTTCGCCGCGGGCTTAAATTATGAAATCCTCCCAAAGACAACATTGTACTTAAACTGGCAGCGTGCTCAGCGCGCACCAGATGTGCAGGAACTCTTTGCGTCAGGGCCTCATTTTTCCACGCGCAGTTTCGAGATCGGTCGACTCAATCTTGACGCGGAGCAAACTAATCACTATGAACTAGGATTACGCTACACTGGCAAACAAGTTTCTTTTCAAGCCAATGGCTATTACAAATCAGTACAAGATTTTATTTACTTAGAAAACCAAGGCACCTTTTTTAATCTCGCACCTGACCCACCCCGTTTTCAATTAGCCTGTGCGAACTTAAGAAATTGTCTGCCTGTTTTTGGCTATCAGGCCAACACAGCAAATTTTGCAGGTTATGAAGCTGAGATTGCCGCCCACCCTCGCCTAGACTTACCCGTCAATCTTCGTTTCACGTTGTTTTCTGATTATGTTCGTGGTTGGTTTCAGAATGAAACGCTTGGGGATGTTCCAAGGCTTCCGCCATTACGATTCGGCAGTGAAATAGGATTTCAATGGACACAGTGGCGAGGTGGTCTACGATACACCCATGCTTTGGCGCAAAATAAACCCGGTATTTTAGAAACCGATACGCCGAGTTACCATCGATTGGACCTTGATGTATCTTACGATTGGAAAATGTCTAACAACAGAAAAATCCTTCTCTTTGCTAAACTTTCAAATATGACTAATACGACCATAAGAAACTCCACTTCTTTTTTACGAAATTTTGCACCTGAAGCAGGTTTTAGTACAGTAGTAGGGATGAGCGCAACATTCTAGCCATCACTTGATCAATCAACTGACACTTCATGCTAATTATGATTATCCTATTTAAAAAATTATCCACAAATATTCTGTCAAATTCTCTTTTTAAGCGATGCAATATCGCTATTATAATTTTGAGTGGGTTTTTCTTATTGAATTCAATAACGCTGTTTGCCGGTGAATTACATCAACATATCGAGGTAACCATTGTTGACCAACGTGCACAAGCAAGCTTTTGTCGCCCTGAAAAAGGATGCAGCCTGGTAAGACCGGAGACCCTTGGTTTACCCGCCGGACAAATGCCCGTTGACAAACTGACTGGCACCCCAATTTATGTATCAGAATTTAGTATCTTTCCTGACCGTACCGCAATCGACAGTCCAGGTTTCGAAGGACTTGAAGGAGACATGATAGCTGGAGATAGGGTTCGTTATCTAGCAAGTGGTCACTTAAGTTATTGGAATACAGAAAAACGTCAATGGTCTTTAGCACCAGAAGGTATACAGGTCCGCTTAGCTGGCGGCTTAGACTTGGAGCCAAATCAAGATTGTGGTCAGGTATTTTGTATTCCCAATACTGTCGAAGGATTTACCTTATTCAATCGGGATGGCATAGACAGTGCTTCATCACTCATTGTTGGTGAAGTCCGTCCCGATGGCTCCTTGCATACACATCTCGATTGGATTGTTGAATCTAATCAAGGCACCCCGAGTGCACCCGTTGGCGCTTACATGGTTGAGCTACAGTTAATTACTGATTCTTTTCCTATACCTTCTGAACCATTGTGGATAATGTTTAATAATGGCTTAGTATTGGAAGACTTTCAACAAGCCGTAGCGGGACGCGTACTGCAATCGAATACCGACACTGCGTTAGCTGATCAATTGTTTAGTTGGGCGGAATCTAATCATCCATCCCTTTTTCCACATGAGGCGGCATCGATCATAACACTTGGATTTTACGCACGGTGTTATCAAAACGGTGTTTGTGTGGGCGTAAAAGATAATCACATCTTTGCGGTGGGTGGTGAATTCGGTGTCAATGTTGTCACCTTAGGTGAATTTGATGTGCTGACGGCACAAGCCGGACTTTAACCGGCTCTATTGCAAAAATATTATTGATCAGAGTCAATGCTCGGGAATTCAGGGGGTACTATACCTAACTCCCCTGAAGGTGGTGAATTCAAATTAAAAACCGTTGGTAGCTTATTTGACAATCAACACCTTCACATTCTTCCCAAGTTGAGGGCACTACACGACGGGCTGGTACAAGCCTGTACTCAGACTGCAAACGGCGGTGGCTCCGCCAAAGCGCTGGATTACACCTTGAAACGCTGGGTCAGCCTAGTTCGATATGCGCAAACTGGTCATCTGCCAATTGGTAACAATTCAGTAGAAAATATCATTCGACCTATCACAATTGATAAAGAGAGTTGGCCATTTACCGATTCAGAGCGTACCGGCCAACGTGCAGCAGCTATTCAAACTTCGTTCTGTACACTGTCCAGCTTAGCGGCTTGAATCATTCCGCATGGCTCAATCATGTGCTTACAAAACTACCAACATGGCCCAATAGTCGTATCGACGATTTATTGTCACTAACATCGAAATTCATTGAATTACTAACGCACAAATAATTACAGACGTTAGGAACAGACACCTTACCCTGTATCGTATGAAATGTATGTTGCGCTTCTTAATTGTAATGTGTTACTTTTAATGAAGTTATTGGGCTTATTACTTGCTATGCTTCAATGTTTACGATTCGAGACAATTTTTAATGTTAAGCGTCTATTTTCATGTGAACACGTAAATTAAAGTAATCTAACGGGGAGAAGGGAATATGTCGGAACCATTTCTTGCAGAAATAAGAATAGTTGGTTTTAATTTTGCCCCGAGGGGTTGGGCGTTCTGTGACGGGCAGACTCTGCCAATCAATCAAAATCAGAGCCTGTATAGTCTACTCGGCACCACTTACGGCGGGGATGGGCGGACAAGTTTTGCATTACCTGATCTTAGAAGCCGGACCCCTCTTCATAGAGGTGACGGAAAACAATTAGGTCAAAAAGGTGGTGCAGAAACAGTTACATTGTCAGCTTCACAAATACCGGCCCATACGCATACTTTTAAAGCATCGAGTTCAGTGGCTAATGAAAATTCTGCGACAGATCATGTTTTGGCCACTTCTTCCCCCTCGCCCGATATGCTATTTAAAGATCATGAAGCTGCCAATATAACAACGTTGCGTGCAGGAAGTATCGCTAATGCCGGTGGCGGCCAGTCGCATAACAACATGCAACCTTTTATGACGGTAAACTTTTGCATTGCCTTGCAAGGGCTTTTCCCGTCAAGAAATTAAGTTTGAACTTGTCAATAAGGGGGGGGGAAATGTCAGAACCATTTGTTGGTGAAATCAGAATGTTTGCTGGTAATTTCGCGCCGCGCGGCTGGGCTTTTTGTGATGGGCAACTTTTGGCTGTAAGCCAGAATGACGCTTTGTTCAGCCTGCTTGGTACTATTTATGGCGGTGATGGCCGTACGACATTTGGTTTGCCGGACATGAGAGGGCGCATTCCGTTGCATGCCGGACCCGGACCCGGTCTGTCATCAAGAAAGCTTGGCACCAAATCGGGCACCGAAAAAGAGACCTTGACAACAAACCATCTTGCTTCGCATGCACATGATATGAAAGGAAATACCAACACTGCCGATAGCGCAACAGCACAAGGAAAAATGCTCGCAACGCCTGTAGGAGTAAGAGCATTTGAACCTAATGACCCAAATATATCGCTGGCAAACACAACAATAACAAATACAGGTGGCAGTCAATCGCATACTAATTTGATGCCAACTGTCTGTATTAATTTTATTATCGCACTTTTTGGAGTGTACCCTTCCCGTCAATAAAAAATATGCATATTGATATACAACGAATATAACAAAACAGGAGGTTATGATGTCTGAACCTTTTACTGCAGAAATTAGAATTTTTGCCGGTAATTTTGCGCCTCGTGGCTGGGCTTTTTGTGATGGTCAGCTTTTGCCTGTTTCTCAGAACACGGCACTTTTTTCTTTGATTGGTACTACCTACGGCGGTGATGGACGCACCACAACGGCACTCCCGAACTTGCAAGGCAGAGCACCAATGCACCCCGGTCGGGGTCCTGGCTTGACGAGCCGCAAGTTAGGCGAAAAAATTGGCTCCGAAACTGTGACACTAACAGAAGCTCAAATACCGTCACATAGCCATACTGCGAGAGCGAATAGCAGTTCGGCTGACAGTGGCGGCCCTAGTAGTACCAAAGTACTTGGCAGATCGAGAAGTGGTGATATTTACCAAACCAACACGACAGAAAATTTAATAGATATGTCTAGCCAAGCTGTTTCGGCCACTGGTGGAAGCCAATATCATGAAAACAATCAACCTTTTCTGACCATGAATTTTATAATAGCGCTGCAGGGGCTTTATCCAAGCCGAAGCTAATACTTCTTCAACCCTTCAACTTGCTATTACTGCACTTAGGTCGGCATGTATTATGTTTAGGTTTTATCCCATTGCTGAAAAAGATCTGGAGTTTCTTTATCAGCTTTACGCCAATACACGTGAAGCTGAAATGCAAATGACGGATTGGGATATGGCAAGGCAGGATGAATTTCTACGTATGCAGTTCAATGCACAACATCAACATTATCAAAAATATTATGCTAATGCCGATTTTCAACTCATCCAGTTAGACGGTAAAAATATTGGTCGCTTCTATGTGGAGGAAATGAACGATGAATTTCGGCTCATTGATATCGCGTTAGTCGCAGATCAACGCAACAAAGGTTACGGTGGCAAGCTCATGCAGCAGCTATTATCAAAGGCACAAGAATCTCTAAAGCCAGTAAGGTTGCATGTTGAACAATTTAGCCCGGCCCGGTATTTCTATGCACGACTTGGATTTGAAACCATTGAAACTCGAGGAGTGTATCTGTTCATGGAATGGCAACCGCAAACCACCAGCTAATTGGTGTAATTTTCAGGCCAAGCTTTAAACGCATTCTAAAAAAGACGCTAAAAACGCCCTCTTTAATCCTGGTTATTTGGGACAAAGTCAATTAAAAATGGCTTCCAACTGATGTCCCTTTTCATCCGACCCCAGAGGGACAAGGAAAATGCTCAACATACCAAGATTTTCGTGCTGAAGTTCATAAACCCCTTGCTCAGCATTACATTTTAAGGGGGCCAAAAACAAAAGAGAAAAGCTGGAAACCAGCTTTTCTTTGTCACGAAAACCACTGAGTTCTTTTACCTCTTTTAAAATCAAATCAAAGTCACCAAAGATAAACCGGCTATTGATGACATTGTTAAATTCTTTATAAGTCATGAAATAAATTTATTCCTGGTACGGCATAGAACCATCATACCTAATAATCCTAAAACCAATAAGGCCAAACTACCCGGCTCAGGCATAGGTGTCGGTGGATTGCCAGAGCCGTCTGTTGGCCCACCAGAAGCTATTGAGGTGAGAGAGCTAATGCCAGCACCTGATTCCCATTCTGAGTCATTATTGGTTACAAGCCACAGGACCAAGAAATCGGGGGTGCCATCAAAGTGTTCCGCTTGAAGGAAGTCGCCAACAGTTGGCGTGATTGAACCAACGTCTAATTCCAAAGTTGCTTCCAAGGTGCTGCCGCCCACAGAATATTCCAAACTGCTTGTTCCAAATCTCTCCAAAAAAATACTACCACCATCAAGGGTTACGCCAACAGTAGGATCCGCATCCACATACATGCCATCTAGTCCCGTGCTGCCAGTTATGGTTAATTTGTTGGATAACGCGACTGCCGCCCCGTTTAGACCATAGGTCAATGGATCATCGAACATCAAGTCAAATGACAGCGTTGCTCCATCTAACGCCGGCGCGCCACCACCCACGCCTAATGTAAAGTCCGCATGATAAGTTAGTGGTGCTGCAGTTGCACTTAGTTGAGTAGCCAATATGATAATAATACTTGCCGCAACTTTTTTAATTAAATTAGTCATTTACTCCCCCTTGGGTTTATATGGTGATCATTTGAATTAATAGTGCAATTACTCGTTGATTTCAATTTTACAAATACTATAGCCATCTCCGAAGGTGCTCTCCTATTTTCTCGGTATTGCTAATAATAATGCAAGCAATAAATATACCCTATTTTTAACCGGCTGATAACAAACGTTTTTATTTTATTGCAATTTTATAAACACAAAAGTTGTAAAGTATTCCGACACTTTTTATGCTCTATTTACTGAATTGTTGAAGAAACATCATAAATGCAACGCATCCGGAACAATCGCCTGCTTTATCTTCGCAATCTCAGGCTGATTCAACGTTTCGGTCTTCAGCAATTTCTCTGCAGTCTGGTCAAGTAACGAACGATTAGTCTGTAAGATTTTAGTCGCCCGCTCTAATGCTTGATCCACCAATGTGCGCACAGCATTGTCCACTTTATTGGCGGTTTCTTCGCTGTAACTGCGGCTCTGAGGCATGGGCATATTGGATTGTAGGAAAGCAGATTGTTCGCGTTCATAAGCGACATTACCCAGCGCATCACTCATACCATAATGCAACACCATGGCACGTGCGATATCCGTTGCACGAGCCAAGTCGTCAGATGCACCCGTGGATATTTCTTCAAATACCACTTGCTCTGCAGCGCGACCGCCTAACAATACCGCCATTTTATTTTTCAATTCCGCACGGTTCATCAAAAACCGATCTTCAGTCGGGCGTTGAATGGTGTAACCTAATGCCCCAATGCCGCGTGGAATAATAGATACCTTATGCACTTCATCGGTACCGGGTAACGCCAAAGCCACCATGGCGTGCCCCAATTCATGAAACGCCACGACTCTTCGCTCTTCTGGGTTCATCAAACGGTTACGTTTTTCCAAACCGGCTACAATACGCTCAATGGCATTATTAAAGTCATCCATGGTCACCGACGTAGCATTACGTCGTGTCGCCAACAAAGTTGCCTCATTAATAAGGTTGGCCAGATCCGCACCCGTAAACCCCGGTGTTAATGCGGCAATTTGCTCTGTTTTAACATCCGTATTCATTTTCACTTTTTTGGCGTGTACGGCAAGAATTTGTTCACGACCAATCTTGTCGGGTCGATCCACCAGGACTTGGCGATCAAATCGCCCGGCTCGCAACAAAGCCGGGTCAAGAATTTCCGGGCGATTAGTCGCTGCCAGCAACACAATGCCGCTACTAGGATCAAAACCATCCAATTCTGCCAGCAACTGATTCAATGTTTGTTCCTTCTCATCGTGTCCACCACCCACGCCATAAGCACCGCGGGCACGTCCTAAAGCATCCAACTCATCGATAAAGATAATCGCCGGTGCCAGTTGTCGTGCCTGCTCGAATAGATCACGCACTCTGGCCGCCCCTACACCAACAAACATTTCAACAAATTCCGAGCCAGAAATTGAAAAAAACGGCACAGCCGCTTCACCCGCTACCGCACGCGCCAATAATGTATTGCCCGTACCCGGCGGGCCAACCAACAAAATACCCTTAGGCGCACGCCCACCCAAACGACCATAATCTACTGGATTTTTCAGGAAATTGATGATCTCAACCAATTCTTCCTTGGCTTCATCCACACCCGCCACATCATCAAAGGTCACTTTAGTTTCCTTCTCGACAAACACTTTGGCATGGCTTTTACCAATCGACATCATGCCTTGATTCATGCCACCACTCATACGACGAATGACAAATAACCAAACACCGATAAAAAGCGCCATCGGCAAAATCCAGGAAAGTAAGTCACGCAACCAGGTGCTCTCCACCACGCCGGAATACTTCACGTCGAATTTTTCCAGTTCCTCAGCAAACTCCGGCTCCACACGCGTAGTGACAAAATCCTTAAATCCATCCGCATGCTGAACCTTCAGCGTGCCATAAATATACTGATCCGTAATCGCAATTTCAGCCACCTGTCCCTGCTCCAGAAAATGCTGAAATTGACTGTACGGAATTGGCTCAATTTTGGTGTAATTGTTGTACAGGTTTTGCAAAAACAAAACACTCAAAATCGCCACAATGACGTACCAAAAATTAATTTGTTCTTTTTTGTCCATTGATGTGTTTTAAGCCTTAATTTAACTAAGATAACACTGAATTATTCCTTATCCAACGTCTGTAATTTCTCGACAATCGGCGCAAGTAATACTCTATCAGGTTCCTGTCCCGCTTGCTTGCAGCTTGCCATATAATCTTGACACAAGCTCTCCATTAAACTACCGAACGCAGCGGGCGCATGTTGAAACAGTCGACTCAAAACCTGAATCCCTCGCGCAAATATTTTTAAGGCCTGCGCTACCTTATCATCGTTAAGATAAATAGAACCCAAAGCTCCCAGGCTCACCGCCAGATCAGGTTCAAACGCATCCGCATTTTTCTGCGATAGCTTTTCATAAATTGCTACCGCACGTTCTGCCGCTGCTAGCGCTTCTTTTCGTCTGCCCAAATGAAATGGTTTAATGCAACAGGACACTTCTAGAGGCAGATTTATAATGTCATTAGAGGTGAATATGAATACACAAACAAAACGAGTGAATCCAAAATATACACTTGAATTTAAACAAGATGCGGCAAGGTTAGTTAATGA
>JAJFJH010000134.1 GCA_021774155.1 Nitrosomonas sp. | reverse complement strand
TACAAACTGCTGCGGTCGCCGAATGTACGACTTGTTGTAACTTTTCATGGCTCAGATGTTTATGAGCATTCAAATAGTTCGCTGTATCGATTCTTGTTGCGACGAGTAGACTTTGCGATTGCAGTCAGCCGGAGGCTGGGTGAACGGCTTATGGAGCGCGGATTTCCTAAATGTCGGCTACATGTATTATCTGCAGGAATTCTTTCTTGCTTTACTGGAAGAAAACCTGAGCCAAATAAGGTATTTGATTTGGTGTTCGTTGGAGCGTTTGTGCCAATTAAGGGTTTTGATTTGTTTTTGAAATTGCTGGTAAGGTTGCCTCCTCTTCGTATTATGATCATTGGAAAGGGAGCAACGAAAACCGTGTTAGCACTAGATCAGCTAGCTTTTCATAAAATTGAGACTCGTTTGTCAGCTACACCCGAAGAGTTAGCTGACATTTTTCAAAGCTCGCGTTTTTTAGTTAATATGTCACGAAATGAGTCATTTGGTTTGGTTATGACTGAAGCGATGGCAGTGGGAACACCTGTACTGGCTACTGCAACTGATGGTGCACTCGAGCAAATTAGAGACCAAGAGAATGGAGTTCTGATCGTGGGAAGCAGCGACTCTGAAAAATTGAGTGCTGCATATGAAGTTGTTAGTAATGCTTTAAAGCTCGACCAGAAGGACTATAATAGAATGAAATCTGCTGCTATTCAGTCTGCCGATTCTTTTCGGTTAAAGCAGGTTGTTCCAAAAATTCTGACTATTTATCAAGATGCTGTTCATCTGGGGCAATAAGGTTTAAATTATTGGCCTAGCTTGGTCTGGAATAAGTCAGGAAGAAATCTCGACATTAAGGCCATGAAGGAAATAATTTCGGTTTCTTCATGGCTATGGTGAAAATTGAAAATTATGTTGATTTAAATATTGAAAACCTCGGATTATTAAATGCTTGCCTGTAGGTGGTCAGTTGCGATTTAATAACCCAATTTATCCATCATTGGCTCAATGACCGGAGAGATTTTTTCTTTTTGCTCCTCGCCTAAATTTGCCAAACTTTTATCATTCATGTTTTTTAAGCTTACGGAGAGATCACTTATTTTTAATATACCTTTACTAAACGTCATTTCAGGCGAGGGGAGGTCTAAAAATTTCCATATTGCTTCTAGAATAGGGATAGGGTTGGCCGTAAAAGATTCATATGAAAATTCCATATAGTTTTTAACGTCAGTCCGCCCGTCGAGCAAGCGCTGGTTTGCCTCGACCCATTGCATTGCTCCCCACTCAATTGGATATGGCCCTTGATGTTCAAATATGGCTGGCGCGTGAGTTGGCTGCGCACGACGAACGATACCTTCAGAAACACAATAACCATTTCTTGTCATGCCGATGAAATAGCTGTTCTTAAAGTGATGATCAAACCACTTCATGCGGGTAATATTTGTAATTGATTTCTCGATAAATATCGGTTCTTTGCCACGCCATAATATACGCCAGTCTTTTTTAACTTGCTCTGCTCTAAAATTGTCGTCTTCATCAATGTGCATATGGTCTTTGCATTTTATCCACATTCTTGCCCAGCCCAGGTCGTCCGGTTTAGGTAAGTTTGATGTGTAATGAACGCCTTCTCGCCCGAAAATCGATGCCTGGATGTCGGGATGGAGGCTAAGAATTTTTTGAGTGATGGTGGTGCCGGAATTATAACAACCGACCAGAAACACCCACTTTTCAGGTTTTCTTGGTGGGGCAATTAAGCGAGTTATATTGCGTATAACAGGTTTTTGATAAAGGCTAGACAATATAGATAAAAAAAACCTTTTAAAGCCTTTTTCTCGTAATTTAGTAACAATTCTTGATAAATTCATGCTGAATATTTTTTGTTCACAAAGCGAAGTAAGTGTGTATACTATATAAGTATTTGTTTGAATTTCAAACATTTAAGTGTCATTCATTATATATTAGATTGGGCAAGCTATCCATTATCCATTAAATATAGAAACATATGATGGCTCCTTTCAAGCGGTTCATCCAAGTGTGGTTGTGTGCGACCCTCTGTTTTGTGGTCATCGCTATTTGATGGCGATGACACCCTATCCCAATAGTAATGATCGCCTGGAGAATCCTTCTATCCGTGTCAGTGGCGATGGTGCATTTTGGACATTACCTGCAGGTCTTCGAGACCCAGTCGTCCCAGCACCAGAACGTAGCGACCATCATCATTCCGACCCGTTTATTCTGATCAAAGCGGAAACTCTGCATTTATTTTATAGAACTACAGATAAGGCAAAGAATAAATCAATAATTTCCTGGACCCAAACTAAGGACTTAATCAATTGGACTCCGACTAAGGTGATCTATCATGGAGATTGGGTACTGTCTCCTTCGATAATATATGAGGATGGTATCTGGAAAATGTGGTTCGTAGATAAGACTAGTAACTCCAGTACGAGAATTATGTATACCACAGCAACCAGCCCGGAAAACTTTTCTGAAGCTGTGCCCTGCGAATTGATGCTCGAAGGGTATCAATGTTGGCATATCGAAGTTAGAAAAGATCACGAAGAATTTCGTGCATTAATAAATGCATTTCCAGGGGAAGAGAATTCAAACAGGCAAGTGTTGTTTTTTGTAAATTCACGAGACGGTATTCAATGGCAAGCCTCTTTTGAACCAATTGCAAAACCGACTATTTTTGGTTGGGATAATAAGCTACTCTACAAAGCAAGTTTTCAATTGCAGGAGAAGAGCGATGTTCGTATTTGGTATTCAGCAAGCTCTTATGGCAGAAAATGGTACATTGGAGAGATGGTAGGCACTTTCCATTCCGTTAGGAGAGTTTCAGGAAATCCACCTCAGAGAATATTCTGGCCATTAAAACTTTTGGATGACTTTTTAGGTTTTAGCAGGTTGATGATAGGTCGGTTTATAAGAAAATGGTTTGTCCGGTAAGTGCGTAATTAGCGAGAAAAAAAGATATTGACGAAAGTGAATGTAAGAAGAAAATTGCTTCTGGATCTTCAAAGGGGAAATTTGGAGAGTAAATGGGTGTTAGCATCTAACTACTGAGTAAATTTATTCGCATTTCTATCAGAACCAAATTGTCAGCATTAATATGCTAAAATTTTTCTACTTGTCTACTTAAAATTTCTTGGGATCACCAAGTCTGGCAGATGTTCTGACGTAGATGCGGAGCAATTTTTACTTGGTGCTTGCTATGATAGTTTGTGAATATTTATTGTATTGCAAAATTAAAAACCAATACTTCTTTAGCGGGACTTAAAATGACGGGATCAACAAATATTAAAACGATATCAACACCTATATCTGGAATAGATGTTACTGCTTTTCAAAATATGGAAGCAGCGGTAAGTTCCGTATTTACACCTGAAAATCAGGTGATTCCCGGGTTTGCACTCGCCATGAATGCTGAAAAGGTTATGAGCGCTCGATCAAACCCGATGGTTAAGAAGGTGCTCAAAATGGCAACGCTTCGTTATGCGGATGGTATTGGTGTGGTTTTGGCTCTGCGTCGTAAGGGTATTGTGTCAGCAAAAATTGCTGGGTGTGAGCTTTGGGAGCACATAATGGCCAAGGCAGGAAAACATGGTACCCGTGTGTTTTTGGTTGGCGCCCACGCTTCCGTGTTAGAGAGTGCCGTAGATAAGCTAATAAAAACGCAGAAGGTTAATATTGTCGGATATCAAGATGGGTTCTTTGGTGAGAGTGACGAGCAAGAAGTGCTTAATAGGATTGTTGAACTTAAGCCAGAAATAGTGACAGTTGCCATGGGTTCACCTCGCCAAGAGAAGTTCATTGCCATGTGCCGTAAGCTACATCCAAGCGCATTTTATATGGGTGTTGGAGGAACGTATGATGTCTATGTGGGTTCAGTGAAACGTGCTCCCGCATGGGCACTTAAGTATAATATCGAATGGCTTTATAGGCTTTTTCAAAGTCCAAAACGAGCTAAAAGACAACTTGTTTTAATACCATATCTATTATTGTTACTTGCGGGACGGCTTTAGTTTGTTGTGTCGTATTCTAAAATATCGAGTTGAAGCAGTGTGCGTCACAGAATCTGTAACGCAGTGCTATGAAAGAAAAATAGCTGCGTGATTTTATAAGGATTAATTGATGGTGATTATAGTAACCGGGGGAGGGGCTGGTTACATTGGTAGCCATACTGCGGTGTTATTGCAAGAAGCCGGACATAAGGTTGTGGTGTTTGATAATCTTTGTAATGGCCATTCAGACGCATTCAATCGGATAAATCGGATTACGGAAATTTCGCCTGTTTTTGTAAAAAACGATGAATGCACTGAGCCCAAACCATGGTTGCCAGGCTTATAATCTTGGTACGGACATGGTTGTTCCGTATTGCAGGTGTTAGACGCCTTTGCTGAGGCTTCTGGTCGTAAAATTCCATATCAGATTGTAGATCGACGTTCAGGTGATATTGCCAAGTGTTTTGCAGATCCTCTCTTAAGTGCAGAAAAACTCAACTGGAAAGCTGAGTATAGTTTGACAGAGATGGTCAGATATCGTTGGTGCTGGCAGGTACAGAATCCAAATGGTTGCAAGTGAGCGGACTCACGACTGATTTTTTTCGGTGGTTCTTAAGGTATTTGTGCTTCACAAATTTTCCCTGTCTAAGAAGCTCTTTCTCTGAAATTTTTGTCTCTAATAGGAGACAAAAATATATCATATAAAACAGTTTGTTATTATTTGTTCGTGTTTTTAAATAAGAATCAACGACAAATTGGCGTTATGTCTTATTAAATAATTGGGCCAACTAACTGATTTTAAATGCATAGCTTTTCTGGCACGAAACTTGCTTTATATTCAGTAAGTTAAGGC
>JAJFJH010000133.1 GCA_021774155.1 Nitrosomonas sp. | reverse complement strand
CTTGTTTTAATACCATATCTATTATTGTTACTTGCGGGACGGCTTTAGTTTGTTGTGTCGTATTCTAAAATATCGAGTTGAAGCAGTGTGCGTCACAGAATCTGTAACGCAGTGCTATGAAAGAAAAGCAGCTGCGTAATTTTATAAGAATTAATTGATGGTGGTTATGGTAACCGGAGGCACTGGTTACCATACTGCGGTGCTATTGTAAGAAGTCGGACATGAGTTTGTGGTGTTTGATAATCTTTGTAATAGCCATTCAGAAGCATTCAGTCGGATAAATCAGATTACGAGAATTTTGCCTGTTTTTGTAAAAGACGATGAATGCACTGAGCCCAAACCATGGTTGCCAGGCTTATAATCTTGGTACGGGCATGGTTGTTCCGTATTGCAGGTGTTAGATGCCTTTGCTGAGGCTTCTGGTCGTAAAATTCCATATCAAATTGTAGATCGACGTTCGGGTGATATTGCCAAGTGTTTTGCAGGTCCTCTCTTAAGTGCAGAAAAACTCAACTGGAAAGCTGAGTATAGTTTGACAGAGATGGTCAGATATCGTTGGCGCTGGCAGGTACAGAATCCAAATGGTTACAAGTGAGCGGACTCACGACTGATTTTTTCGGTGGTTCTTAAGGTATTTGTGCTTCACAAATTTTCCCTATCTAAGAAGCTCTTTCCTTGAAATTTTTGTCTCTAATGGGAGACAAAAATATATCATATAAAACAGCTTGTTATTATTTGTTCGTGTTTTTAAATAAGAATCAGCGACAAATTGGTGTTATGTCTTATTAAATAGTTTGGCCAACTAATTGATTTTAAATGCATAGCTTTTCTGGCACGAAACTTGCTTTATATTCAGTAAGTTAAGGCCTTATTGGAGGGTTTACCTTTGATCATTCATTCATTTAACTTGGCTCGGAATTATGTTCTTGAGTTTTTTTATAAAATATCAATATATGTTGGAATTATTTGACGCCGTATTAAACGTCAAGTCTCAACTTTTACAGGGAGTTAGTAAGATGAGCCTCAAATCAAAGCTAAAGCAAGTTTTTGTTATCACAGGTATTAGCGTAGCAGCGTTGGTGGCAACCCCTGCAACGGCTGCACCAATGATTAGCCTGGACATCACGGGCGGTTGTTTCTCTTATGGGGCTGGAGCGGCCGGAGCCACGGGGTGTGGCAATACAGATTCGAATCACAAGGAGTACGCGACAGGCTCCTTTGTGTTTACTAACACACTATCAGCAGTCTTTGATCCGTTAACCGATGACGGTGCTTTCAGTGCGTCTGCGAATTTAAGCGCAACAAATGGAACCACTAATTTTAATGATTCTCGTTCTGAGATGTTTTCCTCATTGTTGGGATTACAAACCCATCCGCTTTGGGGGCCTGCCTCTGGATTAGTTTTTGCCATTGGCGCCAGTCCAGTAACAGGCTCTTTGCCGGCATCCTTTGGCATTGATTTTGGTTGGGAAAACGTATTAAATCCAGCGTCAACTCCTACCAATACATTTGGTACATTTAAGTTCTTTTCTGATGATGATTTGAATGGGCTTTCTCAAACTTTATTTGGTCGGCCTCTTCCGTTTTCAGAAGTGACCTTCAGTGCGGATGCTAGACTTGCGCTTGTTCCTGAGCCTATTACTCTAGCCCTCTTAGGGCTGGGCCTATTCAGTATGGTTGCATTGCGCCGTAGAATGCCGGGTTAAATCTCATAAAGGCACGAAATAGCCAATAGAACTTTTATTGCTGTATTCTGAGTTGACTGATCCGGTTTGCAGGCAACTCAGATAGTGCCGTCAAGTTCCTACAGTGCAAAGAATTTCCGCAACTGGTAGTAATGCTCAAGCTAGGCCATATTCATGGTGGCGATCATCCTAATTTAATGGCACTGGCATTCACTGGAAATTTCCGCTATCACCCGTCACCTACGCGTACGATATGTTCACCTGCTGTAAAAATTGTGAACGGTATTGCTATGCAGCCGCACACGCGGTCGTTTCTTGCATTGCAGACACTTCCTAAAAGCTCGGTATCGACACCTTCTTTTCAGTCTTAATATCGTGAAAGCCTATCAGCCGGACGGGTTCTCAACTGATCGTATAATTTAACCTCGAATAGATATTTTGTCTGAATTAATTGCGAAATATTGCGTGTAGCGGTTGTTGATCGGATCCCTAAGAAAAAGATGCGTGGGTTTCTTATTTCAATCTCATGTTCTTTAATGGCCTCTGCTCTTGCTGGGCTCGTGCTACATTGGCGTTAGCTTGCAAATTTCACCGGTTGGTGGAATTTAAATGCTGGGTTAATTCTGTGTCATAAAGTGGAGAGGAGGAATATTTTAGAATGATGCAAAAAACGAAATTTCTGGTTGGGTCATTAAATTATAGGGCGTTTTATGTTAAATGTGTTTGTTACGGTAGATACTGAGGTCTGGTGTAACGGGTGGGATGACCTAGATAGAAAATTTCCTGAGTATTTTAAGAAATATGTATATGGTCCAACAGCAGATGGCAACTTCGCACTACCAGGTAAACTCTCTATTTTGGAAGAATATAATATTCCGGCGGTTTTCTTTGTTGAGCCTTTGTTTTCTGCTAGGTTTGGATTAGAGCCTCTAAAAGAGATTGTTGGGATTCTTCAAGAAAAGAACCAAGAAATTCAACTACACATGCATTCTGAATGGGTGGATGAGGTAGGGGATCGGTTACTTCCAGGGATTACGAGAAAACTTAGTGATCTTACACATTGTTCAAGAGAGCAGCAGAGCCATCTTATCCAATGGGGATTAGAGCGAATGGCCGAAGCGGGCGTCGATAATATCAATGCATTCAGAGCCGGAAGTTATGGCGCTAATAGTGATACTTTGCGGGCAGTGGCCGATAATAACCTGATGTTTGATACCAGTTATAACCTTTCAGGATTAGTTGGTGTTGCAGATATAGCGCCAGGTGAGCTTTTGAACCAACCGCGGTTGATTGATAATGTTTACGAGTACCCCGTCTCGGTATTTAAAGATCCCATTCGGAAAGCATATAGGAATGTCCAAATAAACGCTTTTTCGTATACAGAGCTTGTAAACTATTTGAACAGTGCATTTGAAATGGAATGGGATTCCGTTGTCGTTGTTACCCATAATTTTGAATTGCTTAGTCGAGATAAAACTTGTGCTGATAAGATTGCAGTTCATCGTTTTAGGCGCTTTTGTCAATATTTAGATGAAAATAGGGATCGTTTTAACGTGACCGGTTTTCAAGATTTGGTGCCAAAAAATATACAACCACAACCAGATATAATTTCAGGAAAACTGATTCCTGCCGGGTTGCGAAATATTGAACAAATTACCCGACAGTTTTTATATCATTAAGCTGGAAACTAGGCCTGATTAGGAATATTACGTTATGCTCAAACCAATGGGACAGTTCACTATATCGAAGCAACAAAGCCAAGAATTTGCGGCATTATCGGGTGATTATAATCCTCTTCATGTAGACGAAGTGTATTCTCGACGGTTGCAGTTTGGGCAACCCGTCATTCACGGCATCCATCATTTATTGCGGACATGGGATGAAGCGTATTTCGATTTGCCCTGTCCTGAAAATGCATATTTGGCACAATTAAATGCAACGTTTCCTAATCCTGTCAGTATTAACCAACCGATAGAATACAGTTATCAAGTTACTCCCGATGAGTTAGGTGTCGTTCTAACGGCTTATAATAAAAAAGGGCAAACGATTTTGTCACTTTCTTTGCAATTTTCCTCTCTCCCGGCAGTGCATGTGGATAGCTCTGTTTTAGAATCTCAGCCACCGGTAGAAGCGCCTATAGATCAAACATTTCCACCTAAACATAGTTCAGGAGAATGCCAGCTACATCTTGATGCTTCTTTGGCAAAGAAATCTTTCCCAAGTTTATTTAAACACCTTCCGTCTCACCTATTAGCGCAAATATTGGCTTGTACTCGTGTTGTCGGAATGAAATGTCCAGGGTTAAATTCAATTTTCTCGAGAATCAAATTAGACTTTAATCCCGATATTGAGGTTGTCAATAAAGACTCATTGTATTACTTCGAAGCTCATAAAGACGAGCGCTTCAGTATCCTTAAGCTGGGTGTTGAGGGACAAGGGGTTAAGGGTTCATTGGACACGTTCTTTCGACCAACGCCGGTAGCACAACCAAGCTATTCAGAGGTGTGTTTAAAGGTTGCCGAAAATACGTTTTCGGCACAAAGGGCGCTGGTTATTGGTGGGTCTAGGGGTGTTGGTGAGATAACAGCAAAGATTCTTGCGGCAGGTGGGGCCGACGTGATTATTACTTATAGCAAGGGGCAGGAAGAGGCAGATAAGGTCGCAACTGAAATCACCCAAGCTAACGCTCACTGCCGTACTCAAGCGATTGATGTCACCTCGTCGAACGCGCAGCCTTTAATTCAATTTGAAGGTAAGCTGTTACCTACTCATATTTATTATTTTGCTTCCCCTCATATTTTAGCGAACAATACTAAGGATTGGGATAATGAACTTTTCACTAAATTCTGTCGGTTTTATCTAGATGCATTTTATAAAACAGTGAAGTGTTATGCGGCAGATGCAAAGAAATCAAGTTCTCCCATTACTTTTTTTTATCCATCGACTATCTTTATAGACCAACCGGAGAAGGGCTTTTCTGAGTATGCGGTCGCTAAAGGGGCTGGTGAGACACTATGTAAACAATTAACCACAATGCACCATGAATTCAGGTTTATTGTTCCTCGCCTGCCTCGAATGCAAACTGACCAGACATCGAGCATTATTCCGATAAAATGTGACTCAACTAGCGATGTGATGTTGGATGAATTAAGAAATATAGACCGTTGAGGCGTGTTAAAACTACCTGATTTAGTA
>JAJFJH010000132.1 GCA_021774155.1 Nitrosomonas sp. | reverse complement strand
CGTGGAACACGTACGGTGCGTGGTATTACTATTCGTAACAGCGTATTGCCGCGTACACATGGTTCTTCGCTATTTACGCGTGGAGAAACTCAGGCACTAGTTGTTGCGACATTGGGAACGGCTCGTGACGAGCAAAGAATTGATTCGTTGCAGGGAGACTATTCTGATCGTTTTATGTTGCATTACAATATGCCACCTTATGCGACCGGAGAAACGGGTCGTGTGGGTACGCCAAAACGCCGCGAGATTGGTCACGGCCGCTTAGCAAAGCGTGCGTTGATGGCTGTGCTGCCTTCGGTTGAAGAGTTCGGCTACTCATTACGGGTTGTTTCTGAGATTACGGAATCAAATGGCTCCAGCTCAATGGCATCTGTCTGTGGCGGTTGTCTTGCCATGATGGACGCAGGTGTGCCGCTTAAAGCGCATGTCGCTGGCATTGCCATGGGACTAATTAAAGAAGGTAATCGTTTTGCTGTATTGACAGATATCCTTGGAGACGAAGATCACTTGGGTGATATGGACTTTAAGGTTGCTGGTACGGAAGAAGGTATTACTGCCTTGCAAATGGATATCAAGATCCAGGGGATCACTAAAGAAATTATGCATGCTGCGTTATCGCAGGCTAAAGAAGGGCGACTGCATATTCTTGGAATTATGAAAGAAGCAATGCCATCAACGCGCGAGGATATCTCTGAGCATGCTCCACGTATTATTAAGATGAAGATAAATCCTGAGAAAATACGTGATGTGATTGGCAAGGGTGGGGCGGTGATACGGGCGCTAACAGAAGAGACGGGGACAACCATCGATATTACGGACGATGGTATTGTGATGATTGCCTGTGTCAGTGCTGAAGGCGGCGAGCTTGCAAAAAAACGTATTGAGGATATTACAGCTGAAGTTGAAGTCGGTAGGATATATGACGGTACGGTGCTTAAGTTGCTAGATTTTGGTGCAATTGTTAGTATTCTTCCTGGTAAAGACGGTCTGTTACATATTTCTCAAATTGCTAATGAGCGTGTCAATAATGTTAGTGATCATCTTAAAGAAGGCCAGTCAGTACGTGTTAAGGTACTAGAAGCCGATGATAAAGGAAGACTTCGCCTGAGTATGAAGGCAGCTGAAGCAGATGCTGCTGCAGAAAGTAAGGGGGCGGGTGACGCTGAAAATACAAAGACTGATACCGACGACGATGCTTCATAATAGTTGGCTTAGTGTGTGACTGAATGAGAAAAGGCTCTGTTTAAAACAGAGCCTTTTTGTTTGGTCAAATGTCGGCGGTAAGTTTTTACTTGGCCATTTGTTTCTCTCTTATTTCGTCTAGCGTTTTACAGTCGATGCAAAGTGTCGCAGTTGGCCGCGCTTCAAGGCGACGTAGGCCTATTTCGATGCCGCAGCTCTCGCAATAGCCATATTCTTCATTGTTTATTTTGGCGATTATCTCATCAATCTTCCTTATTAGCTTACGTTCGCGATCACGATTTCTAAGCTCCAATGTCATATCAGATTCTTGACTTGCGCGATCATTCGGGTCGGCAAAAACTGTTGCGTCGTCTCGCATTGTGTGAACGGCGCGGTCTATGTCTTGCCCAAGTTCGACCTTCATGTCTTCCAAAATTTTTCGGAAATGCCCGAGCTGTTTGGGACTCATGTAGTCCTCGCCTTTTTTTAGCTCGTAAGGTGTAATATGTTTATGTTGTTCTTGCGACATTTTTATTTTTCCCGTCCGACCCAAGTAATATAACCTGCCAGTTTTACCATAAAGTTTATTTTTTTACAATTGTATTCATAGTATTTAACATTCTTGTGGTTTCTTCTTAAAAAAAGAAAATAATGGCGAGGCGAGGCGAGAAAGTAAAAGAAGGGTCTGACTAACATAAAAAGTATCATTAATACGGTAAAAATAATATTAATTTTGATGAAATGGAAATTGACGTTTCCACCCAAGATAGGTATAGTGTCGTCTTTTCCGGGGTGTAGCGTAGCCTGGTAGCGCGCCTGGTTTGGGACCAGGATGTCGGGAGTTCGAATCTCTCCACCCCGACCAATTACGATCCTTTAATTAGGACAAGCCCGACTTGATTGTGCCCGTAGCTCAATTGGATAGAGCACCAGCCTTCTAAGCTGGGGGTTACAGGTTCGATCCCTGTCGGGCACGCCATTGATGATATGTTTGGCAATGGTTATAGCAAAAACGTAATTGGTACAAGTTAAATACTAAATGCTTTTCTGATGGTGGCTGTAGCTCAGTTGGTAGAGTCCCGGATTGTGATTCCGGTTGTCGTGGGTTCGAGCCCCATCAGCCACCCCACCTAAATATTTTCAGAATATTTTATTGCCTATTTATCTTCGTGTAAACCGCGCCTTCCTCTAGGAATATTACCATGACACATAATCTATTCAATAGTCTGAAAGAACTTTCTATTTCTCAGGGTAAAAGTGCGAAATTCTATTCGCTTCCAGCATTGGAGGAAGCGAGTCTTGGAAAGATCTCTCGGTTGCCAATTTCAATACGAATTGTCTTAGAGTCTGTTTTACGCAATTTTGATGATAAAAAAATTACTGAGGCACACGTAAAACAACTTGCTGGCTGGGAACCGAATGCCGCGCGTACCAATGAAATTCCCTTTGTTGTATCACTTATTGTTTTACAGGATTTTACCGGTGTTCCTTTGTTGGTTGATTTGGCTGCAATGAGAAGTGCCGCCACTAAGCTAGGCAAAGATGCAAAGCTGATTGAGCCGCTTGTGCCTGTTGATTTGGTTGTTGATCACTCAGTTCAAGTTGATCATTATGGCAGTAAAGAAGCGCTCAAACAAAATATGGAAATTGAGTTTGCGCGTAATAATGAGCGTTATCAGTTCATCAAGTGGGGGATGCAGGCGTTTGATACGTTTAAGGTTGTGCCTCCGGGAATCGGTATTGTTCATCAGGTTAATCTTGAGTATCTGGCACGTGGCGTCCATCAAAAAAACGATGTGATTTACCCCGACTCATTAGTGGGTACTGATTCTCATACAACCATGATCAACAGTATTGGTGTCGTTGGTTGGGGTGTCGGTGGTATTGAAGCTGAAGCGGGTATGTTGGGTCAGCCCGTTTATTTCCTTACGCCTGATGTTGTTGGCGTAAATTTAACAGGTAAGCTGAGTGAGGGTGTTACAGCGACTGACCTCGTATTAACCATTACTGAAATGCTGCGTGGTGCAAATGTAGTTGGTAAGTTTGTGGAATTCTTTGGTGAAGGGACGGCGTCACTTACACTACCTGATCGTGCCACTATAGCCAATATGGCACCAGAGTATGGTGCGACGATGGGTTTTTTCCCGGTTGATGATACAACTATAGAGTATTTCAAAGGTACTGGGCGCAGTGAGGATGAAATTATTGCTTTCCAGTCTTATTTCAAAGCGCAGGAAATGTATGGTATGCCACGTCAAGGTGATATTGATTACAGTAGAGAACTGACGCTTGATCTTGCCACTGTTTCGCCTTCTTTGGCCGGTCCGAAACGTCCGCAGGATCGTGTAGAAATAAGTGATATGAAGTCTCAGTTTGCGACGCTTTTTAGTAAGCCCGTCTCTGATAATGGTTTCGGTAAGCAAGCAGAAGAGCTGAATTTACGCTATTCAACTGGTAACGGCGGTAAGGTTTGTATCAACGTCGAAAATAGTAATCAAGACGACACTAGGCTAACGCCCGGTAGTGATAGAAATGTTGTTGAGATGGCGAGTAATCACCCGACACCTGATGTGGTTGATACTGCCGCAACTTCTGGTGATGTCATTGATCTGGGTAATGGTGATATATTGGTTGCGGCGATAACTTCCTGCACGAATACTTCCAATCCAAGCGTACTCATAGCAGCGGGTTTGTTAGCTAAGAAAGCTGTTGAAAAAGGATTGACAGTTCAGCGCCACATCAAGACATCACTAGCACCTGGGTCGCGAGTGGTAACAGAATACTTAACGGCGACAGGTTTACTGCCTTACCTTGAGCAACTTGGATTTAATGTAGCAGGTTATGGTTGCACCACCTGTATTGGTAATACAGGGCCGTTGGCTGAACCCATTGAAGAAACCGTGGTTCAGAATGATTTGATATGTGCAGCGGTACTGTCGGGTAACCGTAATTTTGAAGCTAGAATTCACGCCAATATTCGAGCGAATTTTCTGGCTTCGCCTCCGCTAGTGGTTGCATACGCCATTGCAGGCACGGTCATGAAAGACTTGACAACAGAACCGTTGGGTATTGACAGGGACAATGCGCCTGTTTATCTGCGCGATATTTGGCCAAGCAGTGAGGAAATTAACGCCTTATTAAAATATGCGACTAATGCAGACGTTTTTCAACGGCTTTATAGTAATCTGACTAAAGACCATCCACTGTGGAATAACATTTCGTCTGTAACCGGGCAAGTGTATAACTGGCCGCAATCGACTTATATTGCTGAACCGCCGTTTTTCGATAATTTCACCATGCAGCCCGCGCAATCTAGTGGGTCGGGTGATATCAAGAATGCGCGAGTGTTGGGTGTGTTTGGTGACTCAGTAACGACTGATCATATCAGTCCTGCTGGTGCAATCAAAGAGGCTTCTCCTGCCGGGAATTACTTGCTTAAGAATCGTGTACCTAAGACTGAGTTTAATAGTTATGGTTCTCGTCGTGGCAACCATGAAATTATGATGCGTGGTACGTTTGCTAATGTACGTATTAAAAATTTAATGGTGCCTGGTACCGAAGGTGGGGTTACCACTTATCAAGCGAATGATGCATCGGATAATCAACAAATGTCGATTTATGATGCTGCAATGAAGTATATCGCAAATGGTGTGCCTACCATTGTTTTTGGCGGCAAAGAATATGGTACGGGGTCAAGCCGTGATTGGGCCGCTAAGGGAACGCAGTTATTGGGCGTCAAAGCGGTAATCACAACAAGTTTTGAACGGATACATCGTAGTAACTTGGTCGGTATGGGTGTGTTGCCGTTGCAATTTAAAAATGATGATAATGTGCTGTCACTAGGAATTACAGGCTCAGAAAAATTTGATATTCAAGGGCTGGATGATATTCGTCCACAGAAGGACGTGACACTCGTTATCCATCGACAAGATGGGTCTAGCCAGGAAGTTAAATTGCTATGCAGAATTGATACGGCGATTGAAGTGGACTATTTCAAACATGGCGGAATCTTGCCCTATGTTCTTAGAGAGTTGATGGGGGGGTTGAAGGTGTAGTGCTTCTCATTATATGTTTAAAGTTGTCGTATTCATGGAGCCTCTGTAGTTTTAGCTATAGGGGCTTTTTTATTGTCAGGTATTGATTGGTGGGGTAAGCCGGTATGTATCCCGGTCCAGCATAAGTTTTGGTTGGGTCTGGTCATGTTAATGGGGTTTTTTTGCTGGAGCAATGCTAGTAGACATAGGTTTTTTTGAGGTTATGAGGATAAATATTTGTAGGTCGGCGGTTAAGTTATTTTGCAATCGTAATGCCAGGCACACCGACGGACGGGGGGTCGGTGATGGTCATTCGGAACAGGATGGATAACAATTGAAAAGTATTTTTATTCCAATGGGCATTTGGTCCCATTGTATTCACGGCATAGTATTGTCCATGCGAGTAGGCTGATAAATCATTTTCCGGTGATTTATCAGATACGATCAGATCCATTGTATTAATGGGGTTTGCATCCCTGATAATAGGCGAGGTTCGTTTATCCTTATCAACATGATACTCAGGGATTTCTCCAAGCGCGTGACTGAGAAAATGAACGATGGCATGGAAACTTCTCAGGCGAAAAGCACCTTTCATAGGCCATGCTCCGCCTGAATAGTCGGGATGAATATCGAAAGCGACATCATTTTCATGCCAAGTTTTGGTCTCCTCATATAACTTTTCTCGTTCTTCACAACACAGAATATGGGGGCTGTAATTCGTAACAAGAATTGGGCCTTGTACATACTTGCTGAGTGTATAAGTATTGTCTTCTAGATTATGGGATATTTCAAACTCCTTCTCTAGCGATTGGAAATCTGACGTTGATTCACTGTCGGCAGGAATTGTCCAGGTGCGCTTAAAAGTCAGCCGCTCGGCATATAGCTCGTTCTGATCTTGAATAGCTTTGAGATGGAGTACAATGCGTCGAAACATTTCATATCCAGCTTGGTCTGATGGGTTATTACGATAAGTGACTGGTGTTCCGTGATTCTGGAGTCTCCGACGCTGGTGGCGAGTATGATGATCTGATCTATTTTTATTGTGCATACGTTGATGCATAATTTGCTGTTTTTGGGGCTGTAGTCGTACCTCCTGCGCCATCAGCCGCAGCATTAGGTCAATGTCAAAATGTTGGCGGAGCAAAAGGGCTAGTTTGCTATGATGGAATGGCGTAAGCAACCGTTTTGTAAACTCTTCTCCTTCTATCGGGACAATGCTGATTGTAGGGTTTTCTGCGACACTCCCACCAAATATTGGCACAAGCGCGCTTCCAGCGTCACCTGTCAGTGCGGGAGTGGCTCCTGCACTGAATCTAAAATCAAAGGTAGCTGCGATGTTTGATACTCTGGTGAAGTGCAGGGGTTGATGATGTTGCGCACGAGCAATATTGATTAATAACTGCTCAGACATCGCACTGGTTACGGCTTCGTCATAGACCACAACTGCCCGATTGAGAGCAATTGGCGATAGGCAGCCAGAGAGCGCAAAGATAAGTAATGCTAACAACAGCGAATGCAATAGGTGTTGCGGAACACTTTGGGTTGTCATATTTGAGATCCATTCACCTTAATTAAAGATAAGTCAGACTTGGTGCTTTGTAGAAACTATATTAGCCATTCTGGACGCAGTATCATCATGCCACCTAAGCCAAGCATAACAATACCACTTATGAGCTTGAGCCAGCGTCCCGTCCGTTCTGTCAGTTTGCGGTTGCTCAATGCAATTACTGCAGTTGCGACCATCAATGCATCATCAGTCATATACCCAAGTATATAGAGGCCTAGATACGCATAATAAGCTATTGGACCAAAATCTTGCTGAACCAATATTGCGGTATATACCGCTGGAAATCCAGCCGTACATAGCAATTCGATAAAATTTACCATGACGGCAAGTAATGCAACCGCTGTCAGCGAAGGTAGCAGCTTGTCGGCAGTTAAAATTGCTCGCATGCGCGTATATAAACTAGGCTTGGCAGAATCCGCTATGGATAATGAGAACCCTCATTTCCAAAAGAAGAAATCCTTTACATTAAGCCCACCGATAGCTAATGCCATGCCCCCCAGTGCCCACCGTAAGGCTGTTGAGATTCCAATCAGTAAGAGCACATTGAGCCAAGCCGCCATAAATGCATAGTAAACAGCACCGCTCACCAGAACAAAAGTGCCAGCAATCAATGCCATTCTTTTACGATCTTGCAAATGAACGAGCAAGGAGAGCAAGAAAAGCAATACCTACATCGCACACGGGTTAAACCCGTCTAGCAAGCCCATTGCTAACGTAAAAAGGGGTAAACCTAAACTAGAAACACTTAGTGTTCCAAACAGTGAGGTTTCAACATGTGATGAATTTATTGCACTTTGTTCAACCAAATCGGCTAACAAGCGCCCGGTGTATTCAGGGCTATCAAAACCTACTAGCAGCTGATCATTGAATCGAAAGGTTGGCGCACCCGGTGGCCAAATGCTTGCTGCCTTAGCGAGTCGCATCAGGTCGTCGCGTGCATTCGAATCATGATCTACCGAATGATATACAACATGTAGCCATGGTCGTTCGCTGCTAAATCTATGCAGGAATTCCTTAGCCTTGGTACAATGCGGGCAGCCATCACGCACGTATACTTCGAGCACATTAGACTCAGCAATATGCTGTATTTCTTCATTTGCCGCTGCCACAGGCTCTATGATTAATAACAAAGCAAGTAGAAGACAACTTAAGATAAAGTATGCTAGTACAGTTTGATTCTGGCACGTCTTATTCCTAATGCTTCTTACATAGCGTAGATTACTGAAGATAATTGTTTGATTCCTCACTTTGCAAGCTTAAAATCATTCCGCGCAGCTCTCAATTCCCCGCTGCTTGTAGCAAGAATAATCCTTATTGACACCCCGTGGCTTGCTACGTGGTTATTTATTGTCATGAAGTCGACCATAGGTCGACATTGGTCTAAAACCACCGCATTCATGCGGTAAAGTCAAGGCTCTGCGTGCAGAGCACGCTTACTAACAAAGCTGGCTTCAGCCAGAAACACCGAACCTACCGACTTTAGTCGGTAGTGGTTCAGTT
>JAJFJH010000131.1 GCA_021774155.1 Nitrosomonas sp. | reverse complement strand
TCAAGGTATTGAAGTCATTGAACTACCCTACTGTCCTGAATCTGGACAAACCTTACCGGCATCACTCGAAGAATTCGCTAAAGAAGATTTTGCGGCATTGGTTATTCCACAACCGAATTTCTTTGGTGTGCTTGAACAAGTTGATGAACTGACCGATTGGGCACATAGTAAAAAAGCATTTGCCATTGGTGTCGTTAACCCAATCGCACTAGCAATGCTCACACCACCCGGTGAATGGGGCTCGAAAGGTGCTGACATTGCGGTTGGTGAAGGCCAGCCTTTAGGCATCCCATTATCAAGTGGCGGCCCTTACTTTGGTTTTATGGCATGTAAAAAAGCATTAGTTCGCCAAATCCCCGGACGTATTATCGGTCGCACCAACGACTTAGATAATAAGGAAGGCTTTGTCTTGACATTGCAAGCACGCGAACAACATATCCGTCGTTCTAAGGCCACTTCCAACATCTGTACTAACCAGGGTCTAATGGTCACAGCAGCAACCATTCATATGGCGCTACTTGGGCCAGATGGATTGCGCCGAGTCGCGGCGCAATCTTATGCGAATGCCCAAAAATTAGTCTCTGGTATGGAGCAATTATCTGGCGTGAAAAGAGTCTTCAGTGGCCCTATATTTCATGAAGCTGCTCTCTCTTTACCTAAACCAGCTAGCGATGTATTACAAACAATGAGAGTACAAAGAATACTCGGCGGTTTAGATTTACAAGCACATTATCCTGAACTTGGTAATGCCATCTTAGTATGTGTAACCGAAACTAAAACTTCAGGTGATTTGCTAAACTATACTGAGCAGTTAAAGAGCGCATTGAGCTAACGTTTTTTTGCGCGGTATCTATTTATAAAAATCGGTTTAAAGGAAATATTATGGTCACTCTTAAAGGCAATCCAATTACACTCGGCGGCGTTTTCCCAAAAGTTGGTGAAAAAGCCCCTGCATTTTCTCTTGTCACTAGAGATTTAGAAGATGTCACACTAGCCAACTATGCAGGCAAGAAAAAAGTATTAAATATCGTCCCAAGCCTGGACACGCCTATCTGCGCGATTTCTACACGCAAATTTAATGAACAAGCTAGCAACATGGATAATACCGTCGTGCTGATTATTGCCGCAGACTTACCTTTTGCAATGAGCCGTTTCTGCGACGCAGAAGGACTCGATAAAGTCGTAACATTATCAACCATGCGCGGCGCAAACTTCATGACTGATTATGGTGTTGCTATTACAGACAGTGCATTTGGTGGTGTTACAGCGCGTGCGGTTATCGTGTTGGATGAATCTGACACCATTATTCATGCTGAATTGGTTCCCGAGATTGCAGATGAACCAAATTATGATGCCGCTTTGGCTGCGTTGAAATAATTTAAGGATCGCACGAACAACCATGCTGATATTTGAACACTCACGCCCTGGGCGACGCAATTACTCTCAGTCTCCGGCAACTGCGACAACAGACACTGGCAGTATTCCAGAAAACCTGTTGCGTAAAACACCGCCGTTACTGCCTGAAGTTTCCGAAATGGACACCGTGCGTCACTACACACGGCTGTCGCAAAAAAACTTTTCGATAGATACTCAGTTTTATCCGCTGGGCTCTTGTACGATGAAGTACAACCCACGTGCATGTAACTCATTAGCTATGCTACCGCAATATCTTTCACGCCATCCACTGGCTCCTGAAGATACTGGCCAGGGGTTTCTTGCTTGCATGTATGACTTGCAAGAAATCCTTAAAAATGTAACCGGCATGGCAGAAGTCAGCCTAACCCCGATGGCAGGCGCACAAGGTGAACTCATTGGTGTCATGATGATACGTGCTTACCATGAAGCCCGCGGTGATACCGCAAGAACTGAAATCATCGTACCTGACGCAGCCCACGGCACTAACCCAGCAACTGCAGTCATGTGTGGTTTCAAAGTTGTTGAAATAGCCACCGACAAAGAAGGCAATGTCGATTTGGGTGCATTAAAAGCAGCCGTAGGTCCCCAAACTGCGGGACTCATGCTGACTAACCCATCCACGCTCGGTGTCTTTGAAAAGCGTGTGTCTGAAATGAGCAAACTCGTTCATGATGCGGGCGGATTACTATATTACGATGGCGCCAACTTGAATGCTGTATTAGGTAAGGTCAAGCCAGGTGATATGGGTTTTGATGTCATTCATATTAACTTGCACAAAACCTTCTCTACTCCGCATGGCGGTGGTGGTCCAGGTTCAGCGCCGGTTGGTGTCGGCGAACGCTTACGTCCCTATATTCCTATCCCTATCGTGGCCAAAGAAGGCGACAAATATCGTTGGATAACAGAGAAAGACAAACCGCAATCTATCGGTAGATTATCCGCACACATGGGTAACGCAGGCGTCTTGCTACGTGCTTACATCTACGTTCGTTTACTGGGTGCTGATGGTATGCATCGTGTCGCAGAATACGCCACTTTAAACGCAAATTATTTAATGGTGGAATTACGTAAATTGGGCTTTGAGATCGCTTACCCAACCCGTCGTGCAAGCCATGAATTTATTGTCACTTTAAAAGGCATCAAAGACAAAACTGGCATCACAGCAATGAATTTGGCTAAACGGTTATTGGATAAAGGTTTTCACGCACCAACCACTTATTTTCCAATATTAGTGCCTGAATGTTTACTCATTGAACCGGCTGAAACAGAATCCAAAGAAACCATGGATGCATTCGTTAAGGCAATGAAAGAGATTCTAGAAGAAATCGAAGCACAACCTGACATGGTAAAAGGTGCGCCACATACCATGCCACTACGTAAGCTGGATGAAATTAAAGCCGCACGCGAGCTTGATTTAACCTGGAAACCATAATCCACTCATAATCTTACACAAGGATAATATAGATAAAACCAGGTGTCACATCACTACACCAATGTTAATGTGTATTGATGAAATATCCTGGTTTACTTTGTATATTTAAATAACCTATGCGCACACTTATTTGCGGCTCTATCGCTTATGACACTATCATGGTGTTCCAAGACCAATTTAAGAACCATATCCTGCCTGATAAGATTCATGTACTAAATGTCGCTTTTCTTGTCCCAGAAATGCGCCGCGAATTTGGTGGTTGCGCGGGCAATATTGCCTATAATTTACATATGATTGGTGGCGACCCGCTGATGATGGCTACCGTCGGCGATGACTATCAGCCTTATGCCTATCGTTTTGAGAAATTAAACATTGCCCAAACACATATCAAGCAAATAAAAGATACTTTTACGGCGCAAGCATTCATTACCACCGACCTGGACGATAACCAGATCACCGCTTTTCACCCTGGCGCAATGAATTTCTCACACCAAAACTCCGTCAAAGATACCATCGATATTAAACTGGGCATTATTGCACCCGATGGCCGGGACGGCATGGTTCAACATGCACGAGAATTTCATGAAGCAGGAATCCCATTTATTTTCGATCCTGGTCAAGGGCTACCCATGTTCAATGGTGAAGACCTGCTTGATTTCACCAACAAAGCTGACTACATCGCCGTAAATGACTATGAAGCCCAGCTGCTGCATGAGCGTACCGGACTTTCACTAACCTCCTTAGCCAGCAAAACTAAAGCATTGATCATGACTAAAGGTTCTAAGGGATCAATCATCTATACAGATGGTAAAGAGATTGAAATCCCATGTGTCAAGCCAACTAAAATCGTCGATCCAACCGGCTGTGGTGACGCTTACCGTGCTGGTTTACTTTACGGCATTACCAACAACCTTGACTGGCAGACAACAGGACAACTAAGTTCGTTGATGGGTGCTTTAAAAATTGCTCAACGCGGTGGCCAAAATCATCGATTCAGTCGTGAAGAAATCGATCAATTTTATTTCGATAACTTTGGTAGCCGACTATTTTAAAAATTTGTATATTCACTGCGCTTGAAAAATTAGCCCGTTTCGTTATATACTCGAAAGCCAAGTTACATGACAACTATTTTAATAAGGGAATTAAAGCAATGAAATTATCATATTTAGCTGCAGCACTATTAGTATTGTTTCTATCTGGATGCTTTGGCGATATCGACATGGGTGCTACTGGTGTAGGAGAAGATTGTGAACATGGATTGGATGGTAACGGCAACTGCTTACCAGCTGGTTCAGACGGCATTCCAGCACCACATTAGAAATCAGCCTTTTCTGAGGTAAGAAAACCGCCCTAGAGGCGGTTTTTTGTCCTGGGTTTAGATATATACGCTTCTAGATAACCATCTAATACATTCTCGCCCTCAAGCGCCTAAAGTAATTAACAGTATCGTCGTAAATTTATTTATCCTAGCTTTCTAAATAAATTTAGACATGACTTTATTACCTGTTCAGATCTCAGAATTAACTATTGGCCAACCCCTTCTGTGGGATCTATTTAACCAAGATCAGAAACAATTACTTGCTCAAGGTGAAATATTAAGTAACGCCGATGAGGAATTATTAAAAAAATCGTCCCTATTTCGTCGTCAAGAAGAAAGTGAAATAACACCAATAAGCAAGCCTGAAAACGATACATCCACCACTAAAAAGCTAAATGAGTTTACATTTCAAGACATGCACCTTAATGTCGGCAACAAACTGCAACTTAAATTACCTACTAACATAGTAAACTCCGCAGAAAGAAGTGAGTTTTGCACTGCCGAGTTAATGGGTTATGTTAACAATCTCTCCGTTATGATACGCTCACCTCAGCTTGCCAAGCAGATGGACTTATCTTTAGTCGAAGGTGATAAGGTTACTGTACGATTATTCAGTGGTCAGCTTGCATTTAGTTTTTCATCTTATATCGATAAAATTATAAAGGTACCATTCAATTATATTCACCTATCGTTCCCTACCAAAATATCAGGACAAATCATACGAAAATCTCGCCGAATCAAAACGAAAATAGTAGCAACTATAGCTGACAACCCAACACCAGCAACCATCTCAAACTTAAGTATGACTGGCGCAGAAATACGCGCAAGTGCTAGCATAGGTCAGATTGACGAAACAATTTCACTTTCATTTGCAGTGGAAATTCATGACGTTAAGAAAACGATGTCACTACAGGCAACTATCAAATCAACGAAACCCACAGTTAATGAAACAGATAATGCATTAGCGTTCGGCATTGAATTTATGGCTTTAGAAACAGAACAAAGTCATTTACTTCAAAGTTTAATTTATCAAGAACTAGTAGAAAATCCTGAAAATCAAATTTAGCCCGAATAATTAACGAATACAGATAAATTTTGTTTATATAACGACTTTTATATAAATAACCACCATTCATTTGCTAATCAAATCACACTAAGCTCAAAGAAGCTTTAAAATAGGCTGATCAGAAAAACTTAGCGGCCATATCTCTATGCAAAAAAAAATATACCTCATCGCAGGCGCACGACCCAATTTTATGAAAATTGCACCTATCGTTCGTGCGCTACAGGCAAGCAATGATTTAGCATTCAAAATCATTCATACTGGTCAGCACTATGACCGCGAAATGAATGATGTATTTTTTGAAGAGCTTAGCATTCCTGAGCCGGATGTTTTTATGGCAGCGGGCGGCGGAACTCACGCGCAACAAACGGCCAAGATCATGGTTGCATTTGAAGAATTTTGTCAGAATGAACGACCCGATGCGGTTTTGGTTGTCGGTGATGTCAATTCAACCTTGGCCTGTTCCATCGTCGCCAAGAAATTAAATATCCCCGTGGCCCATGTTGAAGCAGGATTACGTAGTGGTGATTTGACCATGCCAGAAGAAATTAACCGTTTGGTAACAGATAGTATTTCAGACTGGTTTTTTGTCACCGAGCCTAGCGGAATGGAACACTTGCAACGTGAAGGGAAACCTGACTCAGCGATTTTTCATGTCGGCCATGTCATGGTCGACAATCTACTTTATCAAGCTGAAAAACTCATTCGTTCGGAGACCAGCACGTTTGAAACAAATTCTTTTAAAACCGCGCAAATTGAGGCTGGAAAATCTTACGGCGTCGTCACCTTACATCGTCCGAGCAATGTGGACGATCCAAGCATGATGACCAAAATTGGCGGTGCGTTAAAAACAATTTCAACCGATTTACCCTTAATTTTTCCAGTGCATCCACGCACCCGCAGTAACATAGAAAAATTTGGTATTGATCTTGGTTCAAACATTACACTCGTTGGGCCACAGTCTTACATGGCGTTTTTAAATCTATGGAAAGATGCAGCCGTTGTATTAACTGATAGTGGTGGTCTACAAGAAGAAACCACTGCTTTGGGCGTGCCATGCATCACGATTAGGGAAAACACAGAACGTCCGATTACCGTGGATGAAGGCTCCAATGTCCTCGTTGGCACAAACCCAACACGTATCATCGATGAAACACGTAAAATATTATCGAATCAAGGCAAGCCATGTCGTCGACCAGAACTATGGGACGGTAAAGCCGCCGAGCGCATTGTTGCAATCATGACAAAAGAACTTTCACACCATTAATGGACATTGTATGCAATCATTAGTCCCTGTCATTTTATCCGGCGGTTCTGGTACACGCCTCTGGCCCCTTTCTCGCGAAAAACACCCCAAGCAACTCTTATCACTCATCAGTGAAGACACGTTATTACAAGCCACTGTTCGCCGCATGGACGGATTAGCTAACGTCGAATTGCTACCACCTCTCGTTGTTTGCAATGAAGAATACCGTTTTGTCATTGCCGAACAATTGCGCCTTATGGATAAAAAAGGCAGCATTTTGCTTGAACCTACCGGACGCAATACAGCGCCCGCGTTAACACTGGCTGCTCTCGCCGCAATGCAAGATGGTAACGACCCCGTACTATTAGTGATGCCATCGGATCATGTGATTGTAGACATTGACTCATTTCAGGCTGTCGTTCTTAAAGGCATGCGTCAAGCAATTGACGGGGCCATCGTTACATTCGGCATCACACCAGATGCCCCTGAAACTGGTTATGGCTATATTCAGTCAGGCGAAGTAATAGACCATGACAACGCCGTTCACCATATTGCGCGCT
>JAJFJH010000014.1 GCA_021774155.1 Nitrosomonas sp. | reverse complement strand
TGCGGTGTGGGAAGATCCGTTTCCCAAGCCGAGTTATTTGTTTGCGCTTGTTGGCGGTGATCTTGCCTGTCTTGAGGATACTTTTGTGACGACCAGTGGGCGTCAGGTAGCGTTGCGTATTTATGCCGAGGCGAAAGACCTTGATAAACTTGATCATGCCATGGCTTCTCTGAAACGGTCGATGACGTGGGACGAAGAGGTGTATGGGCGTGAGTACGATCTCGACTTGTTCAATATTGTGGCAGTTGACGATTTTAATATGGGCGCGATGGAGAACAAGTCGTTGAATATTTTTAATACGAAGTATGTCTTGGCGCATCCTTCGACGGCGACGGATACTGATTATGAAGGTGTGGAAGGTGTGGTGGCACATGAGTATTTTCACAACTGGACGGGGAACCGGGTGACCTGCCGTGACTGGTATCAGCTGTGCTTGAAAGAGGGGTTGACGGTGTTTCGCGATCAGGAATTTTCGGGTGATATGGGTTCGCAAGCCGTGAATCGTATTGGCAATGTGCGAAGCCTTCGTATGGGACAATTTCCTGAAGATGCTGGGCCGATGGCTCACCCACCACGACCGGATCAATTTGTGACGATTAATAATTTTTATACCGCGACGGTCTACAGTAAAGGTGCGGAGCTGAATAGGATGTTGCATACCCTGTTGGGTCAGGAAGTTTTTCGCAAAGCTTCAGATCTCTATTTTGATCGTTTCGACGGGCAAGCGGTGACGGTTGAAGACTGGGTGCACTGTATGGAGGAGGCTTCTGGTCGTGACCTGAGCCAATTCATGCTCTGGTATACACAGGCAGGGACGCCCACCGTGAAGGCCGACTGGTCTTACGATACCGCGACGCAAGAATTTACGCTCACTCTTGAACAGGAGATCCCCACGATCAAGAATCAGTCGAACGGTCTGCCCAGACATATTCCCGTGACATTCGGGTTTGTTGGGCCTGATGGGCAGGAGGTGATGCCTCGTGTCTTAGAGCTGACACAGGCGACGCACACATTTACGTTTGATCATATCCCTCTCGATTCGGTGCCTTCTCTCTTTCGGCATTTTTCTGCACCGGTCAATTTGGAGGCTCCCTATACGGACGAACAATTGCGTCACCTGATGGTGTATGACTGCGACGGATTCAATCAGTGGGAAGCAGGAAACAGATTCCTCACCACGAAGCTCTTGGAGCAGATTGACCGCTTTGAACGTGGGGAAGACATCATGGTTGGCGAAGATGTCCTGGATTCATTTCGTCGCATTATTCAGCGAACTGATATGGATCAACAACTCATGAGCTTGGCGTTAAGCCTGCCTGTCTATCATGAACTTGCGCCTAAGCGAACGGTGATTGATCCGCATGCCATCTTGGCTGTTCGGAAGGCTTTTCTCGAAGCTCTTGGCCGTGAACTGTATGATACGTTTCTTAAGATGTACCACGACACGTATGCTCCCTCTAAACCGTATGATCGCTACGATGCTGGTCGTCGCAGTATTCAAAATACCGCACTCGCGTATTTATCACATTCTGGTGATGCCGATGTGGCAAAGACGGCCGTCAGGCAATATAGCCAAGCCAACAATAAGACGGACCGCTATGCTGCGTTGAATGTCATCCTCAATATGGATGAAGCCCAATCGTATCGGGACGGCGTGGCCCAACATTTTTACTATCAATTTGAACAGGATGCGTTAGTCGTGGATAAGTGGATCGGGGCATTCGCGAGATCACGGACTGATGATATCTTAGCGGTCGTGAAAGGACTGACAGCACATGAGGCTTTTACGCATCCTACGCCCAATAGAATGCGGGCGTTGTATGGGGGATTCTCTCAGGGAAATCCCAAAGGGTTTCATGCCGAGGACGGATCAGGGTATGAATTTGTCGCGGACTTTTTGATGCAGCTTGATGCCAAAAATCCCCAAGTGGCCTCAAGAATGATCGGGGCTTTTGAAGAATTCAGAAAATATCGACAGGATTTACAAGCCAAGATGGAAGCCCAACTCCGTCGTATCGCTTCAATGGATACCATTTCAACCGATCTCAGTGAAAAACTCGAACGGTATTTAGGGAAGGAGTCTTTTGCTCAGGTGAGGGTTAGTAAAGCCTGAGATGGCTATGGGGAATGTTGAAAAAAGCCGCCAGCGGCGTTCTCGCCCTTTTGCCGTGCTCACGTATAAAGCATACGCTCCGCGCGTCAAAAGGGCTGCGGCCTTGCTGGACGAACTTTTTGGAACATTCCCCTATGAGAAAATGGGTAGGGGGTCAGGACCTGCCCCCATGACTTTCCAGGATCCTAACTTTACTTTTGTTGAAAACAAAAATTAACTGTGGTTAGTGCCAAGCTTGGTTGATACATGAAGTGGACTACAAATGAGAGGACCATCTGCATTAACGATAGTATTAGATCCCATCATGAATTTCATGGACTTCCCCCGTTTTTGTAAGATCCATTTTTTTAATTCTCGAGTTCAACGTGGAGGGCTTCATTTTCAAGATTTCTGCCGCTCCTCCGGAACCGGTGATTTTCCAGTCACAATGAGTTAGCGCACGCAAAATATTGGCCCGATCGCGCTGCTTCATTTCTTTTTCTGTCAATATCGTTTTGGCCTTCTCTGGTGGTGTATCGTTGCCCTCCGGTTTCCTGCATGTGATGTTCTTATTAGTGCTAGAAAGATTGAAAGAACATTTTCCACCTTGGGAAGTGATCAGGGCTCGTTCCATCACATTTTGTAACTCACGAACATTGCCGGGCCAATCATAACTCTGAAGCTCCTGCACATTCGCTTGTGTCAGACGTGGAACCGGAAGTTTTATCTTCTGAGATGCGAGCTTCAGTAAATGGAAGGCTAATGCTGGAACATCATCCCTGCGGCTACGAAGTGGAGGAACTTCCATAGGGAATACATTCAGCCGATAGTACAGGTCCTCACGAAAACGATTTCGTTCTACCTCATCTTTCAATGAACGGTTGGTCGCTGCAATGATCCGGACATCGGCATACAGCGTCTTTTCATCACCAATTCGTTCATAGGTTCCTTCCTGTAAGACCCTCAAAAGTTTACTCTGGAGGTCCAAAGGCACTTCTCCTATTTCGTCTAAAAACAATGTTCCCCCATCAGCCAGTTGAAAGCGCCCTGCCCGATCTTTGATCGCCCCGGTAAATGCGCCTCTGACATGTCCAAAAAACTCGCTCTCGAACAGTTCCTTGGGGATTGAAGCGCAATTGACTTTAATCATGGTCCGCTTATTACGGGAACTTCGTTTATGAATTTCTCGAGCCAC
>JAJFJH010000130.1 GCA_021774155.1 Nitrosomonas sp. | reverse complement strand
AATTACAATGTGAATGATTGTGGGCCATTTTAATTCAAACTTAATCTAACAATGCGACGGATGAAGTGTGAAGGACGTATATTAAGCATCAAAATCTGCCGACTTATGGTCGGTGGAACATATTCACTAAAAAGGAGATTTCAGTGATTTGTTCAACATTAATTCCTGTATCTCACCAGCAGAAAATACTTCTCATTGCAATAATACTCCTAAGCACACTGCTTACTTTGGCAGTCGCTGGATGTTCATCACAACCACTAATGCTCACAACCCCCAACAGTCTGCAAGTTGCCATGGACAATGCCGACCAACTGCGCTCACAGGCAAAACAACGCGTTTTATTGGTGAAACTGGCAAACCAGCAAGGCAGCATTAGCGGCAACGACTACCAATCCGCCCAAAGTCTGTATGTAACAGCCAGAGGCTCATTCGACTTGTGGATCAATCAAATACAGGCTGACCTTAAAAGCGGCAGATCCGCAGATAATCCTGGCGCATACAATACACTGGTAGAAAATGCCAGCACACAATCCAAAAACTTTATTAATCAAATCGACCAGCTGCTTCAGGTTTCATCACGCGGTGTTGAAACGAGGAATGTCGAAGCGTTTGTCACCGCAGGAATAGAGTTGATCGAAACCGTACAAAAAATTGATCGCAAAAAAAGACTGCAGCTGATTGCCGAATTAGAAACGCTCCGCTGGCAAGCCTTCGATGCCTTTTAAAATAAAAGCCAAATGGAAGAAGTAATTTAATTATTTAGAATTGACATTACGCCTTATCTAATGATATAAAAAATTGAATTTCAGCTTTATTAGTCTAAAAAGCTGCAAAATTGGCTCCGATTTGTTTTATGTACTTTCAAGCTAAAATAGTCTTTTCTTTTGTCGGCAAATATTGAAAGGGTTTTAATATTTATCAGCAATTCTGCTTAAAAATAGAATATTAAAAAACGTGGCGGCTAAAATGATAGATGAAATTGATCATCGCTTAAAGGAATGGATTGCTACAGTTATCGACAGCAAATATGATGTCACATTTGAACGTCCAGGCATAAAAGACAATAAACCGACAGTTTCAGTTTATTTATATCAAATGGAAAACTCAGTTCCAAGATCGATTACAAGAGAAATTCCATTAGAAATTACTTTGTCTTATTTGCTGACAGTCCAATCTGAAAGTCAGCTGGATTCGCATAAGAATTTAGCAAGTCTGCTTTTTGCTGCAAAATCTCGGTCTGATTTAGAAGTTAGCTTCCCTTCTTTAACTGCAGATTTCTGGCAAGCTTTTGGAATTGTTCCCCTGCCCCACTTTACTCTGCGTTTACCACTGGTCATGGCTAGAAATATAGAGCAAGTGCCCACCATTAAAGCGCCGCCCCGTATTGACATTAACTCAATTACAAATATCAAGGGATTTATTTTTGGGCCTTCTAATCAACCTGTAGCGAATGCAAAAATTACTCTGGCTAGCACTAAAACAGTTGCTTATACAGATGACAAAGGTTTATTTTCAATTGCGGCAAATTCAAAAATGCTGCATGAATTTAACTGTAAGATTGACACAAAAGGGAAACAATTTTCGGTATCCGTTCCTATGCAAAAGACGCAAAATGCGCCTATCACCATCCACCTTGACACCTTAGAGGTTTAATATGCCAAATTACCTATCTCCCGGAATTTATGTTGAAGAAGTATCCACCGGCAATAAGCCAATAGGGATGTGTGGAACCAGCACAGCCGCTTTTATTGGACTAGCTCCAGCAAAAAATGAACGCGTTAACGAGGCCGTCGCTTGCAATAATTGGGCTGAGTTTTGCAAAATTTTTGTTACTGGTGAGACTAAAAGTACCGATCTAAGCCACGCGGTATATAGTTTTTTCAATAATGGTGGCAGCCGTTGTTATATTGTCAACATCGGCGACCAAGGAACAGTAGCAGGGGATGCGAGAGAGCGTAGCGGTTTATGCGCATTAGAAACCGTAGACGAAATTGCCATTGTGGCGGCACCCGGCTTTAGTGATGATATTTCTCAAAAAGCACTGTTAACACACTGTGAAAATTTAATGGACAGGTTCGCCATTCTGGACTCACCTGCTTCTGTCAACAATATTGATGCCTTAAAAAAATTAAACACCGATTTAGGAAAGGTATCCGATGTCACAAAAGTAGACACCTCAGAAAAACCTGGCGACAACAACTCTCAAGGCCACAGACCGCGTAATTCAGATGGGGGGTATGGTGCATTTTATTTTCCTTGGTTCAAAACCATAGATGCATTACAACCCAAGAACATTGTAAGCATCTCTCCTTCTGGGGCTATTGCCGGCATTTATGCTAGAAGCGATGCCACTCGCGGTGTACATAAAGCGCCAGCAAACGAGCTGGTAAAAGGAGCAATCAGTTTAACTTATAACATTTCAAGAGCCGAGCAAGGTGAACTGAACAGAAAAGGTGTCAATGTGATTCGCACCTTTCCTGACGGCATCCGTGTTTGGGGAGCAAGAACACTGGCTAGTGAAGCCAGTGAATGGCGCTACGTTTCAGTTCGCAGAACCTGTAATATGATCAAAGAATCCATTCAAGAAGGCACTAATTGGACCGTGTTCGAACCAAACGATATGATGACATGGAAATCCATTGAACGAGATATTCGTGCTTTTCTGATGCGTGTTTGGCGGGACGGTGCTTTACTAGGTGCAACGCCTGAGCAAGCATTTTTTGTAAAATGCGATGCTGAAACAAATCCTGCCGAAATCAGGGATGCAGGTCAATTAATAGCAGAGATTGGTATCGCGCCGGTAAAACCAGCAGAGTTTATTATATTTCGCATTGGGCAATGGTCCAGTGAGGCAGAATCAACATCAAGCGCAGGAGGTTAAGCATGGCCGAACAAAATATTTATAGAACCTATAATTTCAAACTCGACCTGGGAGGCGGAGCTGTCAGTTACTTTACTAAAGTTGGCGAACTCGAGGTTGATATAGAGACCATCGATTTTCGTGAAGGTGGCGCCGGGCCTGCCGTTCGGAAACTCGCTGGCAGGGTTTCATACAACAATATCGAATTAAAGTGGGGACTAACAGAATCCACTGAAATGTGGGATTGGTTAATGGATGCTGTTAAAGGAAATGTCTCTAGAAAAAATGTCTCCATCATGCTTATGGATAACGACGGCAAAAGCGAACTCACCCGCTACAGTCTTGACAGTGCATGGCCTTGCAGTTGGAAAGGCGCGCAATTGGATGCCTTGTCGAATGAAGTCGCCATTGAGACTTTATGCCTTGCTCACGAAGGGTTAACGCGTGCTTAATAAGCTGGCACATAAGATATTGAAAAGTGTAGCGCAAATATTAATCAAGTACGCCAACTCGATAGAAAAATATTTGACTAAAGAAAACTTGCCTGACAAGCACGTCGTTTCTGAAGTTTCAAATGACCTTCCGCCGGTCCACTGGTTAGAAAAAGTTCGACAAGGCGCGCCACATTTACTCAACGAGACCTCACGTGAATTTAAACCTGGCTCAAACCCCTATCAGGTTAACGATCAGGATACTCGCCTAAATTCAGACAATCAGCACAAACAAGAAACATTGGTAAATTCGCCGGCTGTTCCAACGCAAAAGCCAAGATTTAACAAAAATCCATTTCGTCAGCCATACGTTCATCATCATTCGAAAAATTTACTTGAAACTGTCAAAAAATACTTTTACAAGTCAATCCCAGATACAGTACAAACGTCAACTAATACCGAAAATAACTCGGAGATAACGAATCAAAGACTAGTTAAGAGAAAAAAACGAGTTCTTTTCAAAAAAAATTCCGACAATAGTCTATCGCAACACATATTCCCCTCGGTAACCGAACCGCCATTAAATGATTTTAATCAAAAGAAACCTTTAAATCCATCTCAAAAAATGGATGAAGTGGCCAGCATCAACAAAAAATTTAAATCAAAAAATGCTTCCAATGCAAGCCCCAAACCAACTGCAAGAAATACCGCACAAAAAGAAAAAAATCATCAACAACCTGAAACTTTATCCGGACAGATACGTCCCAAAAACCAGACACGAATTCATCTTTACCCAAACTCACAAAGACAGACTAAGGCTGATAAAGAGATACAACATGATTATGTAAAAAACCAGGAAATCGAATGGAATCATCATTTATTTTCTTCTAAAAAACAAAAAATTAAAACGCCAGAGATTCAACAGCAGAAAATAATCGTTGCAAACAGAAATGGACCCAATAAGGCTAACCTGTCGAGCAACCCCAGAAAAAATGTACACAAACAACAGATTGTGCACAACATCCAAACAATCAAAACTACCAGCGCCCAAAGTTTAGATTTTTCAGCTGAAACTGTCAGCCATCAGCACAAAAAAATTATTTCTGTAAAAACTAATAAACTTCAACTCAGCTCTATGCGATGGCCCTGCATGCTTGATGAAACATTATCGGACACCAATCAAGATCGATGGCCACAACTACCTAAAGAAGAATGGATCAAGACGAAAGAAACCGTTAACCAGCCCTTTAAACACTGGCAACAGCAGGAAGATACAAGGCGTAAAACTCTTAGCGAACATGAACAAAGAGGCATACTTTGGAACGCGTGACCTTTCTAGTAGATGAAACCAATGAGAGATTAAGCTGTATGCTTAATCCTGAAACGGTTTTGATGCGACGCAACACAGGTGTGCGGCCACGCGAGTCATTGAGCGGCATGATAAGTTCCAATGTCAGAGGTGACAACCCCTTATTATTCACCGGCGCGGGACATACAACGGTCGAACTCGATTTGGTTTTCGATGTAACTATCACGGGATCATCAATTGTGAGCCAGGACGTTCGTGATTTGACTAAACCTATCTGGGATCTTACTGAAAATTATCAGCGCAAAGATCGTTCACATCGCCCAGCTTTATGTCGCTTTATATGGGGAAAATGCTGGAATATTCCAGGGGTTATCTCAGCAGTCGCGGAAAGACTGGAATCATTCTCTGCACAAGGTGTCCCACGTCGGTCTTGGCTAAGATTAAGATTGATAAGAATGCAGGAGCAACCTCATTTCCCGCCACATGAAAATGAGCTATGGTCACCTGCGGAGAACCAAGCAACTAATACATTTGTAGATGTATTAAATATGCCCACTACAGAAAGTTTTAGCACAGATTCACAATCCGCTTCCTTTAACGCATCAACCGAAACCGTAGAAAATTCGAATGAAAGAATCGATCTTTCAGCCTATCACATAACAGGTGACTCGAGTCGCTGGCGCGACATCGCTTTGGGACCTAATCTAGTTAATCCGTTACACTGGCTTTATGCACAATTGCCAGAACAAAATGACACATCAGAAGACAGGGAGGATCCCCTGCAATGAGTATTTATTCAGTCGTACCGCATGTAACGATCAAAATTGATGATTTAGAGCTTTCATCTGAAATCATTCAAACGATACAGGCGATTCGTGTAAATCAAATATTGTCTGCTCCTAGCCAGTGCGAAATTCTACTACCTGAAGCCCATGAAAATTTCTCGACAGTGGCACTTTCTAATGTAGGCAGCTCAATACACATCAAAATAGAAAACCATGATCAACCCTTGTTTTACGGTCAGATAACTGCTGTCGACTATGTTTACGATACAGCACAGAGACCTTTGGTTTCTATTCGTGCTTATGATCTTCTGCATCAATTACGCAAGCGCCAGCCAGTGCGCTCCCATGTTCAAATTAATTTGCATCAGCTTGCTCAAGAATTCACCCAGGATCTGGGAATTGAAGTTCAGGGTGGAGATACAACGCCTGTAGCCTCTAGATTAATTCAATATAAACAATCAGATTTACAACTCTTGCATGAGTTTGGAGAAAGTTACGGCCATTACTTCTTTTTAAATATGCATCGACTACTCATTACTTCCCTGCAAGGCATTGAAAGTAATGAGTCTTTAACGCTAGGTGAAAATCTACTGGAAGCTCGATTTTCGGTCAATGCTGAAACAGTCACAGAATCCGTCACGGCAACCGGCTGGAACCCGCAACGCACAACGCCATATGACAGAACAGCTAAGGCTAAGGCTAAGGCTAAGGCAGCTGATATTACGGTTAATCCTAGTATTCTCATCGATCCATCCGATTTTGGCACAGATGGCCAACGTACTCTTGTCGATCATAATATCCAAGATGAGAATCAAGCCGAGACAGTTGCTCAGAAAGAATTAGACAGGCATATTATGCAACAAATAACACTATCGGGTGTTGCTGAAGGCAATCCAGTATTGACACCTGGATTGGTTGTTCAGGTATCAGGTGTTGCATCGTCTCTGGAAGGTCGTTATGTATTAACCAAGGTGACCCATTCAATTGATCCGATCAAGGGTTTTATATCTGAAATTAATACCACGCCACCCGCCATTGAGCAAACCAAACAAATCAAAAATGCGACCATCGGTATCGTATCGCAGGTAAACGATCCCGACAATTTGGGACGTATTAAGGTTAACTTGCCTACCTATAATAATATTGAAACCGAATGGCTCGAAGTATTAACATCCGGTGCCGGTTCCAACAAAGGTCAGCTTATCCTTCCCGATGTAGGTGACAATGTATTGCTACTCATTATTAATGGTGAGCCTGCTCAATCGATTGTAATGGGAGGCATCTACGGCGAAAAAGACTTACCGTACCCGGTAGTGGAAGAAGGTGTCGTTAAACGATTTGTGACGCGAACTGCTGGCAATCAGCGAATTTTTCTGGATGATGCCGAAGTCTCCATTAGGATTGAAACTCAAAGCGGACATAGCATCAGCATGACACCAGAAGAAATCAGTATCACCCGTGACAATGGAAGTTTTATTACCCTAACAGATGACTGCATGACTATCCATTCAGAAACCAATTTGGAAATTGAAGCACCGGGCAGTTCGATCACTTTTCGCGGCAAAGAAATTGACTTTGAGAGGGCGTAAATGTACTGGCTCACAGAAAATGCAGTTTTGGTATGTTCTCACGAGCTGGGTGTCGTAACTAATACAACATCCCAAAACTTTGTAAGAATTAATGGCAGACGTGTACTGGTCAAAAATAATCCAGAAAACAGGACCATAGTCGGCTGTCCGAATACTGGACCTTCGATCAAGCCATGCATGAAAACTTTAAAGGTAAATCATGGCTATTCTTCATTTATACGTATCAACGGTCGTCGCGTCTGCTTATCGACTGTGGTCGGTTTAACCGACGGCACACCGCCAGGAGTCATAACATACAAAGTTCGCAGCTCTGGACAAAGACTTGTTTCGGAGGCCTAATGCAAGATCAATTAAATAATGCCTTGCAGTTTATTCATCCGGACTTTGATAACTTAGGTTCTACCAATGGCATTCAAACCGCAGCAAATGGTAAAATCGCAATGGTTAGCGATAGGACATCCATCCGCCAATCGATCCTTCTATTGATTTCAACCATACCCGGTGAAAGAGTGATGCGCCCAAGATACGGCTGCAACCTCCAACAACTGGCCTTTATGCCGAATGACGCGACGACACATGGCCTTGCTATACATTATGTCAAAATAGCTCTCGAGCAGTGGGAACCGCGCATTGATATACTACATCTAGATGCTGATTCAAATATAGATTATCCCAACACCATGGATATTATCCTTGACTACAAAGTTAGATATTTCCAACAAGCTGAACAATTGATCATCGCCTATCACCTTATGGGAACTGAAATTTAATGTCCATGAAATCACCAAATTTAGATGATCGTACATTTTCAGACCTGGTAGAAGCGGCTAAACTCCGAATCAGGCAGAACAGCCCCGAATGGAACGATCTATCTCCCGGCGATCCCGGCATAGTTTTGCTAGAAGCCTTTGCCTTTTTAACAGAAACAATGATTTTCCGACTTAATAGAATTCCGGAAAAATCTTATATAGAATTTCTAAAAATTATCGGTGTAAAGTTAAGGACAGCGTCTGCAGCCCAAGTAGAATTACAATTTACCATCAGCAAACCACAACCCCATAGTATCGAAATTCCACGCACAACCCGGGTCACTACAGCAAGCAACTCATCCGCTAATGACGCCCCGATTTTCACCCTGGCTAAAGCTGTCTTTATTCCCGCGGGAGAGACCACTGTTCTGGCTCAAGCCTACCATTGCGATCATGTTGAAGCCGAACTCATTGGCAAAGGTTCAGGCTTTCCTGGAATAACGCTAACCGTAAAGCGTCAACCTATCATTGCCGCCACTTCAAATAAGCTAGATTTGATCGTAGGGGTCGAAACTTCCCCAGATGCGCTTGAAACTCATGCGGCTGCAATAAAATATAATGATAAAACTTACCGCATTTGGCGCGAAGTTGAAAACTTTACTTACTGTGGTAGTGATGATTTTGTTTATACAACAGATCGACAGGCAGGCACCATCCATTTTGCACCTGCTTTGCGCAAAATGGATGAGTCTGGTCTAATGCAATCCACACCTGAAGCACTAGCCGAAACTCCCCCTGCAGATTGCGAAATACGTGTTTGGTATTGGCACGGCGGTGGTTCCCAGGGTAATGTACTCGCTCAAACGCTAACAGTTCTGAAAGATCCCATTGCGGGAGTTTCTGTTACTAATCCCAAACTAGCTACCGGCGGACGAGCCAGTGAGTCCCTGCAAAATGCCTTACGCCGTGGGCCGCAAGAACTGCATTCTCTGAGTCGTGCGGTTACTGCCAGAGATTTCGAACTGATTGCTGTGCAAAGTTCAGGCGCAATCAATCGAGCCAAAGCATTTACTCAAGCAAAACTTTGGGCGCATGCTACTCCTGGAACTGTTGAAGTCACTCTTGTGCCAGAAATAAACGTAAAACCGACTGAATCACACACGATTACCGCTGATGCTTTAAAAATCCACCACATTGATTCCATTCGAGAACAAATTCAAAATACCTTCGATAGCCGCAGACCGCTGGGGACGCATTGCGTTGTTAATTGGGCAAATTATAAAAAAGTCAGTATCAAAGCCAAGGCGATTATTCATCGTGAGGAAGATGCAAAACAAGTTAAACAGCGAATTTTAAATAAACTATATAACAGCATTTGTCCTACTGATTTATCACTTGATACAAAATCACCTTGGCCTTTCGGACAAAGTTTAAAAGCTTGGGATGTCTATAAAATTATAGGTTCGGAACCTGCTGTTCTTTCAGTAGAAGCGATGCAAATGAATGTGGATGATGTGCCGGAGAAAGGGATCAAAGACATTTGCGTTGATTCCTTTCAGCCTGATACCTGGTATGCGGGATGTGATGAAAGAGTATTCAGGTCGACCAACAACGGTTACAGCTGGGAATTGATCGCACACTTCGAAGGTGAAGAAATTAGATTTGTTAAATCTTTTCCAATGAAAGCTTGTACTAGCGTTCGCCATTCAGGCTTGTTGGCTGTCATCACCAAAACTACCAAGCATGTTTCATCAATTCAAATTTCTAAAGACTGCGGACAAACCTGGGCAGCTGCACGGCAGATCCAATTTCCAATCGAGGATTTCACCTGGCTTGATCGGGACGGACTTCCATATCTCCTGTTGGCAACTGAAAAAGGTGTCTATGAATTGAGTCTGGACGGTTCTACCGTCCCTATTCCTATACTTGTGGATCCCAAACTGCCAAAATTAGGCTTCCGTGCCATTACTGTATCCGCTTCTACCGAGGGGCATACTTTTGTAGCTGTCGCGGGTTATGAAAACACAGGGATTTATTTATCATCCGAAGGTGGCAAACCAAACGGTTTTCATAATGTCGGACTTGCCGGGGAATTAATTGAAGTTCTTGCGGTGCAACATAGCGGTCCGCATCGCCATATTTGGGCAGGCATTGCCGCTCCTGGCTCGGATCAGGGTAAAGGCTGTTTCCGGCTGAGTTTATCTGAATCATCCATAAAATCCAAAGACTGGAAACAATACTCTAAAAACTGGCAGGCTGGTGGCTGCAAGTCACTGGCATTTCAAGGATCTATGGTGCTGTCCGCCTCATATCGACTAGGCGTGCTGAGACTGGATTCAGATTTAAGAGACGCAGAATGGGAAACGCTGAATGCCTCTGAATGCGGTTTACCTCTACGAGATGTCGGAAAATTAGAGACCGTTGAGGCCATTGCTGCCGATAAAAATTCAAAAGTGATTATGGCCGGCGGTATTTCAGGCGTGTATCGTAGTTCCGATGCGGGATTACACTACTCGAAATGCTCCCATAAAGAATCTAAAGACGAAGTCAGAATTCCCTCGAACTGGTTACTCTACTCAGGCGACCATGAAATAGAAATCATTAGTGAAAATGAAGCATCAAGAGATTAAACAATTATTACCGGAAGTATTTCAAAGAACTGATCAGGCGGGTTCTGCATTATATGGTTTGTTAGAAGCCATGGAAACGCTGACTGATCCCGCTGAAAAAATATTATCGCAAGTCCCTCTTTACTTTAACCCATACACTACGCCAGAAAAATTTCTGCCTTTTTTAGCCAGCTGGGTCGATTTAGATCGTTTTTTTCCTGCCTTTAAAAATCAGTCCATACCTGATCTTGATGCGTTTCAAGCCCTGGGCACCGGACGCTTACGCGAATTAATCATTGCAGCGACGCAATTATCAAGATTAAGGGGCACTGCAGCTGGACTGCAGTTATTCCTGGAAACTGCAACCGGTTTGAAAGGTTTCAAAATCGATGAAAACGTTTTACCTGCAAATAACAATGTGCTACCTTTCCATATAAGGATTAGTGCGCCTAATAGCGCCCAACAACATAGTGCGCTTATCGAAAGAATTATCGAACAGGAAAAACCGGCTTACGTTACTTACAACCTAGAATTTAGTCCTTAATAAACTTAACGGAGAAGAGTCATGGTTAAAATAGTTGAAATTACACAATCGTCAGATGCTGTGATTTGTGATGAAAACGGGCAAGCAACCATACAATTTAACATCAATAATATTAGTTCTTCCTCGTTAAGAGTAGGCGCTAAAATATTAGCTGGGGAGCCTGCACAACAATCCTGGTTTGCACTGGAAGGAAAATCCGAAAAAAAACTCAATATTAATGCAACTGACCAGTTTTCGGTACAAATCTCCGCCAAAGATGCGCCTGAAGGTATATATAAGTTACGTCTACTGGTTTATAACGTTGAAAACTCAGACGAAGAATATACGGAAAGTGAAGCCATTACCGTAACCATTCTCCAAAAGAAAGCGCCAGAACCAGAGCCAAAATCCAAAATGTGGATCGTATGGTTGCTGGTTGGCCTTTTGGTTGTTGTATCGTCAGTGGTCGGCTACTTTATTTTTAGCGGCAATGATGATGAGCCGCAAATTGAAACAAAAGATGCATTGAATGTCATCGTTCCAAATGTAAAAGGAATAGCGTTTGAAGATGCTAAAGTCATCTTGGAAGGTATGGAGTTTTCTGATATAGAATTTACAGTAAAGTTTGATGCATCTAAGGCTAACGGCACTGTATTGGAACAAACACCCGAAGCAGACTCTAAAGTAGATGCGCACAATACTAGTGTCCAATTGATATTGGCTGATTCGACTACAACCATGCCTGATGTTATAGATAAGACACTGCAAGGAGCCAAAGAGAGACTCATTAGTATTGGCGTCAGCAAACAAAATATACTAATGGAACCAAAATTTGATTTATCCAAACCGCTTGGAACCATTTTGGGCCAATCACCAGAACCGGGAACAAGCGTTAGTTCAAATGAGACCAAAGTAACACTGATAATTGCTGACCCTGGCGTTAAAGTACCAACGGTTAAGGGTAGCTCACTTCAAAAGGCACTCGAGAAACTGCAAGAAAAACAGTTAACGCTTGGCGATATCAGTTCAAAGCCACATCAGAGCCTATCGGAAGGAACGGTTATCGACCAAACACACGAAGGTGAGAATGTTCCCCAGAAAACTGAAATAAAACTTGTTGTTTCAACTGGAAAACAAGCGGTTCTTGGTGCTCAACCAATGTTCCTAAAAGCAATAATTGACTCTGGAATTAATCATAACGCACGAATCACTCGCCAACTTGCACCAGAACAATAAGAAGTTTCACATCAACAACAAAATCTATCAGATATGAGTACCACAAAGATCGTCATAATCTGTCTCATACTGCTTATGGCGATCTTTTTTATCGGCTTAAGTCTTAACCTTATCGAAAAACCAAATCAGGGCACAACAAATATGTCAAGCAAGGTACAACAACAAGAAGCTGCAGCATCGTCTAGTTGGCCTAAAGCGCTTGATAGTTTACTGTCTCCTTTTGCGACTTCAATCACACCCAAGGAACTCTCCTTAAAGAATTGTTCCAAAACAAGCAAAGGCTTCAATCTCAGCGAACAGTTCCCGACATGTGAAATCATCGTTCTAGGATTTAACGAAACGTTTAAAAAACTATCATTAAAACCTAATAATCGAACCGCCAAGTTGTATATTAGTTATACGCCGGCGGAAGGGGATGAAGAGGAATTTTCTTGGCCAGAAAAAAATCAGAATATAGACAAAATTAATTTTGTCATCTTAGGAAAAGAGGAATTAAAAGGACAAACCGCAGCAACTATTTTATTAGAATGCACTAACTGCTCCAGCCAGAAAAATGTAAAAATAACATTCGAGTAATATTCTTTGTACAACAAGATCTATTTCAACGCCCTGTCAATTCGTAATGCCTTGATAACAGATGGGATTGACCCAAGAAGGAAAAATAAAGCCCAGATAGCCGCCAATATTGCACTGATCAAAGCACCAATATCGTCAGTGATATAAGCCAGAAATGGAGGTGCGATTCCATGTAAAAATCCGAGTAAAATGGTGGCTATAAAAGAAGTTGCGATCAACAATACCAAGCCTTTATTTTGTAAAAACCGTTGATGGGCTAAAACCAGAAATATCACAAATGCAACTTTAAAAATCATAATAAAAGTTAGCGTAGTGGCTGCCGCAGCAACGTCAAAATCGGCAAACCCTGCAAAATAAAGTGCCGTACCAAATGGAACGGCTAACAGCAATGAAACCATTAACATTAACAAGCCGAAAGCTGAAAATATCGCTGCAATAGCGCCCAACAATGTCAATAGCGCAACAATGAAAGTAATAATCCCCTGGACACGACCATGAATTCTATCTGGGATAATCAGTGACGCGGCCATTAATAAAATGGTGAACAATAACAACCAATCAATTAATGCAAGATAGAGAATACCTAAACCGGGACTCGGCAGATCGGCTTTATTCGTCCCGAAATAAAACTGAGAACCGATCTCAACCGCAAAAGCAATAATAAGACAAACAATTGCTACGCAAAAAAAAGGGACTCTTAGTTTATCAATCAAAACCATCCTCATTTAGAAAAATGAAATGCAAACTTCCGCATCCATTCGGCATTCTCTATGTATATCGAATATTTAAACTATCTCCATGAATCACACAACTTAGTATTTTTACTAAGGCTAAAGGCAAAACCTGAAGTGTCATTTACCTCTCCAGTTGATACAATTATCTCTTAACTGGTCAGATCAAGTCAGACATTCCATGCCATATTAAGTAGACTCGTTCAATATTGAGACTAAAATCCGTTTTTCCCTACAACCACAACTCGACTAATCGGCACACCCTCGCGTTTCAACCCTCGCACGTCAGCATCAACTGGATAGCCAAGCGTTACTGCCAGTAAAAATTGACCCGAGGGTTTAAAAAAATAAGTCTCATACGTTGCGAGAAAACTTGCCTTTAAAACCATTCCTGAAAAAATGGTGTTGATTTTGATGCTGTAGAATCCAATTGTTTTTCATCGGCGGGTTCTAAAGATCGCTCTACTGTCGATACCGGTTTATCGCGTTCAATAATTGCCATTCCCGACTGGTTCAGACCGACCGCGACAGAAAATATTATCATCGAATTGATCACATAAAAGAGCAATTTGTTGAAAATTGTAAGCGTTTTATCTGCCAAAACCATAAGTCCAAATACAAAACTTACAGCAAGCGCAGTTACAGCGCCAGGAAACCCAAATGTAGTTACCAATGTAGCGGTAATCATAGTCGTAGCGCTTCCAGCCACGCCTGGCGCGATCATAGCCTTGGAATTTACAAAATCATCCATATTGCCACCGTATCATCATTAGCATTTATGTATTAGAAAGCTTTTGGTGCTATTCGCCTAAACGGATATCGATTGCTGGCAACTCTTCCCCCGCTTGCGGCAACAAACGTGGAATAGCAGTACCTTCCAAATATAAATCTATTTCTTTTTCCCGACGCGTTACCAGTCCTTGCCAAACTTCACCACCTGCCCTCACCCAGCGCCTGAGCTGAAGCGGCACTTCGTCATGTTTCTCGGCATTTACTTTTTTGAGCAAAGTGGATTTATTAAAATTGCCACTACCTATATTAAATACAAAATCAACAAGCGCCGCATATTGACCTTCAGTCAAATCGACTGATATTGCATTCATGACAGAGTACTTTGCCCAATTCATATCGACAACTAGAATTTCTTCACCGCGCGGCTCTGTAATACCTAATCTGAATTCTTGTTTTTCAGTGCCGTTACAAGACTGTTTATAAATTAAATGGCCGTAACCAATCGTACAATAACCTGCTGCATCATTATAAAGCCTACCGCGAAACCCTTCCGACACCTTGGTCAATTTAATCCCAGCCGGGTAAACTTCTCTTAATTCCATGTCTTCAGGGATTAAGGCACGTGTTTCATCCAGAAAAATGCCCGGAGTCAATGCATCGAACACTTGCTCGAACTCTTGGTCATTTTTTTGGACGTTCTGAGCACAACCGGATAATTGAAAAAATAGAACAAAACAAATAATGATACTTACGCTGGATCGATACATGTTCTTCTCCTTGCATTTTTTCTATTCACTAGGTCTGATATTATTAATGCAATGACACCTTTCTGCAAGCTTCTCTTATGGTTCAAGTCTTATAAACCATTGCCGATCAAAATAAAAGGCGCCCAATAATAAGGATGACGATACGAATCCAGACTTGGAATAACCGCATTCCGATTATCGAGTTGAACGCCTCGATGTCCACCACCCGTTGAATCGTGAGTTTCTTCAAGCATTACTATTTGCGCTTTTTGTAGTGCTTCAACTTTAGTAACACCCGGTAGTTTGAGAATGCTATAAAATTCATTCATCAACCGCTGAGTACCGCCGTCATCGACAGACCAAAGTGAAGCAAGCGTCGCTCTGGCTCCGGCGCTTTCCATTAAAAAACCAAGCCCGAGGATTTCCTCACCTTTGCCAATGACTGCACCTAAAGCTGTCTCACAAGCACTCAGCACAATCAAATCAACATTAGTCAACGTCCAATCGTACTTGACTTGATCGACAGTTACTCTTTCTCCGTTGCCGAATAAAATGAATGATTCATATGCCTTGCCTGAAACCAGAGCTGCGTGTGTTGCAAAATGCACAATATTGAAGCTGTTTAATTCGGGCACTACTGCAGCTGGGTTGAAGTCCTGATCCAATAACTTCATCATATCAGGATATAACAAAGCCAGATTATTTACCTCCTGACCGGCATACGGTAATCCTTTAAAAGCAAAGTTCTGCTCCCCTATAGAGAAACTAAAATTACCGCTGGCAAATGCCGCAGCTAATAATTTTGGTTCATTAACGGGTTCAGTATCGAGGTCGGTTAAAGAAAATGCGGTAATATTGTTTATCTTAAATCGCTCTGCTAACCATTGATCTCCGTCGTATAAAGCTGCCAAAGGAACATAACGAAGAACGCCGTCAGGTGCATACAGTATTGTGTCCGCGCCTATTTCATCTAACAGATGCGCCACAGGCTCAATAAGCCAGCGGTATAAAATTTGGGCTGATTCCTGGACGTTATCCTGGCGATTGACTAAAGCCGTGCGAAAATCCAATACCGTTTGATTAAGCGCTTTATGGTCAATGGGTACCGACACATGCACAGGTGGACTTAAACCTGTAGCTAAAACGATTTCCAAACGATCTTCAAGTACCAAGGGATACAGCAAAACCACATGTTCGCCGATACGCTTCAAATTATCCCTCAGTGGTCTCAATTGCTCCAAGGCGGGTGTTTGGGTGCGAACTTCCCGACTTAATCGATCCACTAAGCCTCTAATTTCATCACTTTCGGTAAAATTCACGAAAGCTCTTTGTAATTGTTGCTCCTGCGCAAATAAAAGCTGAAATTTACTATCCTGGCCTTCGCTGCGGGCACTGTTTTCTGTTTTCCTTAATTCAGCTAGTTCCTTTCCGACACGAATCGCTTCCTGCTGTAACGTCATATAGCGTTTCTCAATTTCCTGTTCTGAGGATAAAGTGGAAATACCATTGGCTGTATTCGTATTGCCTCGAACAGGCCCTAAATAATTTGCAGCTTCTTGAATTTTCAATAGATCCAAAACCTGCTGAGCCTCGATTACTCTGTCTTGCCGCAGTAATAAATCGGCAAGACTTCGGTAAAAACCCTCAACCTTGTTTAAATACGCTTTCTGTTCCTGCTCAGGTAAAACCTGTAATTCTTCGCGTATTGCCTCAGAAATATTGACTGCTTGTTTATAAAAAACAATAGCCAGGATGTGCTGACCGGATTGTGTGAACACATCACCGATATTTCCTAATGTAATACGTAAACTTTCTCTGTCTCCGGTTGCACGCCAAATCAGCAATGCTTTCTGATAGGCTTCAAGTGCGGATGAAAACTCTCCAGTTCGAGCATAAACGCTGCCGATACTGTCGTAAGTAGCAGCTATTTGTATGCGGGTATTCAATTCCTGCAGAATCGGCAAGGCCTTTGATAAAACGCTTAATGCCTTCTCATGTTGTCCCATATCGCTGAGCAACATGCCCAAATTATTGCGGGTCTCCGCTACACCGAATCGGTCTTGTATTTTTTCACGCAATAATATAGCTTTTTCGAAGGCGTTAACGGCGGCAGGATAGTTCAGTTGTTCCGATTTGATATAGCCAATATTGTGATAAGACGAAGCAATGCCGACCTGATCATCAGCTTTCTCATAAATAACCAATGCTTGTTGCTGATAGGACAGCGCTTTGTCGTACTGCCCCATTTCAGCATAGACAGAACTCAGGTTTGTCAGAATATTTCCAAAATCTTTTGGTCTCGCGTTATTCACGCTTGAAAACAGTTGCTGCGTCTTCTGATAATATTCTATCGCTTTAATATAGCGGCCTTGAGAAAGATAGGTTGCAGCCAAATTTCCCAGGGTTCTGGCTTCCCCTAGAGCATCCTGACTTTTATATCTTAAATCCAGCGCTTTGTTTAAATGTTCCCGGGCTTTTTCTATACTGCTGACTTTCTGATAGGTCAATCCCAACATATTATGCAAAATGGCCTGATCTCGATCACTGCCTCTTTCCTGTATTTGTAAAGCCTGTTCAAAAGCTTCTATCGCAAGATGGTAATTTTGCTGTTTTAGGTTTGCGCGACCTATCTTATAAAAAAGATCAGCGCGAATAGCACCAGCACCTGAGGACAAATGCGTTAAGGAATTTTGATAATATTTGAGTGCTGCATTGTAGTTTTGTTTTTTATATTCCTTAAAACCTGCTTCTCGCTCAATTTCAGCTTGCTCATATTGTTCGAAATAAACTTTCTCAGTTAATAATGAGCAAGCTGAAATTTGAATAAACAGGATAAGGCAAGCCGCAACTCTAACCGCCGTCATCTGAAATAAAGCTATAAGTCTGTCATAGAGAATTGAACACCTCGCTATCAAGAAACAACTCTTTTATGTCTTAGTGAAAAAAACATTGTCAGGAAAAGAAACAGGCTTAGTAGTAAAACGATAGGGTATTTAACAATGGTCACTAGCGGCCAAAGAAAAACCCGCGTCAAAGACCTTATCATTTCATGCTGCGCAATAAATGCAGCAATTGGGGGTGAATACTCATAGTAGAATTCGATGAATGTTCGGCCAATCTGCGTTTTTACCAAATGATGATCTCTGAACTGTCTAAGTGTTTGCACTTCTTTTGCTAACGAACTACCGTATGCAGCAGTCGCAATAAAACAACCAGGCCGCCGAGGACCTGTTGGACTCCCCTCACCGCGGCCATATCCAGAATCACCCAAATGATGCTCGTCGTCTTCAAAACCCTGCTGCCCGGTTGTCATTTTTCTCATCATCTGATCTTGATTCTCCAAATCCTTAATCTCATCTTTATATTGTTCTAACTTTTGCTGCATTCCACCTATTTCTAGTTCCAAATTCTGTTTAACATGAGGTTGCACTGTTCGTCCTAAAATTCGTTGCTTCTCATTAATTTGCTGCTCAAGCTGACGAGCACTTTTACGAACACGATTAGTTTCATTTTTTAGGGTAGTTAATTTTTTTCTTAGTTCCGTTTGCCTTTTCAGGTCTGATTGTTTTTGTGTAGGGGGTTTTTTCGGGTCTTGAATTCGAACGGGTGACTTAACTTCTATTGGCGTTCTTTCTCGAATATGCGGCGAATCTTGAACACTTATCGGTTCTCTAGTTTGCAGTTTTCTTTGATGAACTGATTTAGCTTTGCCTGCATCTTTAACATTGATGGTTGGTGCAGAGATAATCGAACGCCTTATCTTACTGTCAGTTTCATCACTAAATGCAGGCTGCACACCCATCCAAAATAAAACACTTGCAGCACAAATTATTTTGATAAAGCCAGCTAACGTATAGTCTAAATTTTTTATATTGGCATCCTTAGTTCTGTACATATATCCTCCTGCTTTTTTATTAGGCAAATAAAGTCAGCTTGAATTAAAAATGCTCATTACATCAAAAACCATCAATTATTCTTTTCATCAATAACACGCATTGTAATACTACTCAATGTCCAGGCCGTATCGACATCTTCTGTTTCGACTGACTGAGCAACGCCACGTGTACCTGTCAGATATCGGTCTAATGCCCTATAAAGTCCACTTTTCACATCTGCAGCTCGTGTTTTGGTCGATTGCGTTAATCGCGCCCATGGCACAGGGTTGGTTTCATAAGTCCCAAATACAATAATTTGGTCTTCAATGTTCAACGGTTCTGATGCCACAAAAGTTTCAGAAAACACGACTTCTTCCCCAGGCCCTAGTGGTGCTGATGATCCATCTTGCGGAAACCCAAAGATACTGCCATCAGTTGATAAAATTAGCCCTCCAACCAGCAAGCGGACAGATGCATCTTCACTTAATCTGACTTTAATGTTCCACTTGTAACAAAGCGGAATGTCTTGTGCGGTCAGAGCATTTGGTGGCACCTGGTGCCACTGGGTATCTTGAGCGCATTGATCTTGTTTTTTTGCGGTCACGATCTGAACTTGCAATGTTTCCTGGTCAACAAATTGATTCCCGCCTTCTCCACGGAGCGTACGAAAAACACGTTGTTTTGAGAATTGCCAAAGATTATCGATAACATCTTTTTCCTCAGCAAAAGAATTCCGCACAATATTCTCCGGGCCTCTCACTACATATTCACCGTTATCATCAATGCTCAGCTCAAAATCGCCTCGATCTTTAGCCAGGATAATCACTTTTTTGGCATCATCGTGTTTTTCAAGGCTTGCAGCAATCCGAGCGCCTTTCTCTGTAGAAATTCCACCCGGACTGGATTCTGGACGCAATGTGACCTTAAGTAATCGCTGTGCATCATTGGGCCTTGCCAGCACCGCCAAGTCACCCGGACGGATGGGTTCTGCATTAGGTGCGCGCAAAGTGATTCGAGCCGTAGCATTTAAACCAGTCATTTTTTCCACGACAACTACCGCTTTCGCTTTTGCAGGATCTTCTGCTTCAGCACCATCAATAGAACCGTCATATACTCTGAATTCGGCGCCTTCACCGATACCAGGCAAAGGAAAACCGCCGAGTTTCAGTTGGGGTTCAACCTCGATAATTTCCCAACTTAAAGGCTGCCTTCTGTTCACACCGGAAAAAACACTGCGCTGCAAATCGCCTTGAAAATAGGGGATCTGATAGCTCTCCGCTTTCACGAGAGGACTAATTCGCCGAGCCGCCTGCGCATAGGTCAGTTTCTTTTCATTAACTTGGCCTAATGTTGTCAAAACAGCATCGGTAAAAATTCCACGGGCATTTTTTTCCAGTGCTGAAGTGCCATCACCAGCAGCTGTAAAAACAACAACACCAGGCAAAGAACTCTTAACCCAACCTGCTTTCTCATTTTTCACTGCCGATTTAGCAGACGGCGCAAAACGCTCGCTGCTTCTTTCCTCTTCAGGTGGCAGGTAGCGAGATAAAAACTCCGTATCGCCTCGCATGGCAGTGCCCGAGTTACAGGAATCTAAAAACACAGTGATCTGCTGAGTTTTTTCATGCAGGCTTGTTAATAAACTATCGAATTCGTCATCGGTAAAGTCTTTTATGCCATCACTGCGCGAATCATGAAGAACGAATGTTTCATCCATTCCATCCTGCTCATCACCATTCTTATCCGATGTTTGCGAGCCATGACCAGCATAATAAAACACCACTTCATCCTGCGGACGAGCTCGATTAATCAAAGCGCTGGAAAAATACTTTTTGAAACCTTCGGTGGTTGCTTCTGCATCTCGCAAAACACAGACATTCTCTTTAGGAAAACCGTAACCATTTAACCCAGTCAACAACTCATAAAATCGATTTGCATCCTGTGGTGGGCCTGGTAAATCGGGAATATTTGGGCTTTTATATTGGCCTACACCAACAATCAAGGCGAGTCGTCGAATGCCGTCTTCAGATTGAACGGCGTCTCCTAAAGGGCAATAGCTATTAACCAAAAGCGTCGAATCACGTTCGGTCTGAGCGCTGCATGATGGCATTAATAGCAATAAACATGTCGCAAATACAGTTAATACAACATTTTTCGGGTATTGACTAATTTTACTTCGATAAAGATTAACTTCACTCATAGCGCATCTCTTTATAATTTGGTAGTGAGAAAAAACTAAATAACCATCTTCTTTAGTAGATAGATTCGTGATAGCAATCCATTTTGTGGTATTGCCAAAGTTAACTCTCATCCGCTAACAATCAGAAACCTATGACCCTCTTATAGCGGTATTTCCATCTCGACGAGCTTGTAGAAAAATATCGATCACTTCACCATCTTGATCTATCTATCGCTCGCCACAAATACCATTGTCTGCCTTGAATTCTCACGAATACTTCATCAAGGAAGAACGTATCTCCATACCCCTGATGTTGACGCCTCAGCTTCCTGGCATACTTGGAAAACTTGTGATGCACCATAGACGAACCAATTCATGCGTTACATCGGTCCCCTTTCAGCTAAAAAAGTCTTCGATATCACGATGACTTAAGTTAAACCGACATTTCAGCCACACTGTGTGCTGTATGATTTCGGATGGAAATCAATGGCGTTTGACTTGGCAGCACCCACAAAATATCAGTTTGCTCATCATCCTCTAAGCAGCGGTAACTCGTCATCTTCCGGCACAAATTGTAACGCAATTCCGTTGTTACACCAGCGCTCTCCACGAGGCTCAGGTCCATCACTAAATAAGTGACCTTGATGACCGCCACAGCGTACGCAGTGGTATTCGGTGCGCGGCCAGAGTATTTTGAAGTCGAGCTTTGTTGCTAAATGACCAGAAATTGGCTGGGTAAAGCTCGGCCATCCCGTCCAACTTTCATATTTATGTGCGCTCTCAAACAACGGCAGATAGCAGGCGGCGCAAATGAAAGTACCTTCCCTATCTTCATAAACCAAGTTACTGGATTCTGGGCGTTCGGTGGCTTCTTCAAACAATATTTCGTAGGCTCTGCGTGAGACTAATTCACGCCATTCCTTATGCGGCTTGTCTAGGCGAACAATTGGATTAATCGCCTCTCCAACCACTTGTGAGCGTGAACATGCCGGAATGAGCGATAGCACGGGTAGGGCTGCGAAACCCTGTAGCAAAGTACGTCTTTTCATGGCATTTCTCTTAAGTAAGAACGCTCGCGCGTCAATTCAACATCAGACACATTATCCAGAAATATAGTTCAGCACAAAATTAGTCTAGCGTTCCTTCACATTAATTGTCCTGGCAGATGAACATACAAGCTTTCACCAGCGACGCACATAAAAGCAATTAAATCACAGTTTTTATGATATTCGTCAACACCGCTTAATCACAATACCTGTAAATTCCAAACACTATCAAGTTAACATAATTTGGTTATTTTATGAGACACTGAAATTCGATAATAAGCGCTATCATATATCGCGTTGCTTTGGTCATATAATTAAGTAATATTGCGTCGTAATGTTTTTTGTGAGGTCATTATGAATTTTATTTCAGGCGTTATTGATCTGCCGTGGTGGGGATATGTCATTGTTATTTTAGTGCTGACACATATTACCATCGCATCAGTCACTATTTTTCTACACCGTCACCAAGCACATCGTGCACTCGATCTTTCACCAGGCATCAGCTACTTTTTCAGATTCTGGCTCTGGCTCACAACGGGCATGGTTACCAAAGAGTGGGTTGCTATCCATCGCAAACATCATGCCAAGTGCGAAAAAGAAGGCGACCCACATAGTCCTCATGTTTATAGCCTCAAGAAAGTTTTTTTTGAAGGCGCAGAGCTTTATCGCGACGAATCCAAGAATACAGAAACAATAGAACGCTATGGGCATCTCACACCAGATGATTGGATAGAAAGAGACATCTATGCCAAACATAGTAAAAAAGGAATTGGTCTCTTACTGGTGATAAATATCCTACTATTTGGACCTATCGGCATAACGATATGGGCCATTCAGATGATGTGGATTCCCGTCATGGCTGCAGGAGTTGTCAATGGTGTCGGACACTACTGGGGATATCGCAACGCGGAAACACCTGACCAATCAACTAACATCGTGCCATGGGGAATCATTATTGGTGGCGAAGAACTTCACAACAACCATCACGCCTATCCGACTTCTGCAAAGCTCTCAAGTAAGTGGTATGAGTTTGATATTGGGTGGATGTATATTCGTCTATTAGAAAAACTTGGCTGGGCTCATGTTAAACATGTCCCTCCAGTTCTTACGCTTGATGAGCAGAAAAAAACCTGCGACGAAAAAACAGTTGCTGCGCTCATAACACATCGTTATTATTTTACCCAGGAACTTAAGCGCGCAATGGCGGCTGACTCTCAAAAGCTTTTCACTCAAGATTTATTAAAAGAAATTCAGTCCATGTGGGAGGACAAAAATGCAAAAGTCGAAGAATTGGCAGAAAAACTGGAACATTGGTGTGCAAAAGTAAAAAGTTTACAAGTTACTTCACTGGAGAATTTTGCTCAAAAATTACGCATGAGCGTCCTAAAATCATAAAAAATACACGTTACATTTAGGCCGTTGTCTCAACAAATAACAAATGTTGTTTCATAATCATAGATACTTCAAGAGGCTTATTACCATGCAGGATGAAAATACCATTGACAATGATCTCACCTCGCTAGAAACTGAAATCCATGATGCCGTCGCACATGGCACGAACGTTAAAGATGCAGTAAAACATTTGACTCTCAAAGCGATGAATGCGGACAGACTGGATGCTGAATCATTACGCCGCATTATCGCGGCAGCCATGCAAGGTGTGCGCGAGGGTGCAAATCATAAGCTACAACATGTAAATGATCAGTCTGAGACAGCACAAAATCAAATTAAGGAAGCGATTGCCGGGCTTGATTCAGCACTGGCAAAGCTTGCTGAAGCGTCGAAACTCGCCATGGAAGAAGCAAGCAGTCGCACACATCATTTCTCTGATACTGAATTGATACGCGTGCGCTCTGATTTAGAAGGCCTAGAATCTATTTTTCTGGATACACTTAAAGATACTGCCGCGACCACCAAAGGTTTAGCAGCAGACACATTACATGACCTTGCCCGACATGCTCAAAATAACGGAACGGCGGTCGGTGAGCAACTCAAAGAAACATTAGTCACACTGGCTCAACAGATGACACTTGTTGGTAAAGCGCAGCTAAAAGTCGGAATTAATTTGACCCGTGAAACGGCTAAGTTCTTAGGTGAAGTTGCCACCGGCATCATCACTGGCGTTGAAGACCGAAACAAAAACGGTGACAACAAACATTAATATATTCGACCTTATGATACAGCTTCTTCGCCGCCAAGTATGTCGATAACGTCAGGTAACAATTGCATTAACTCACCAGTCATAATCATAAAGTCGCTGTTAAATAACTCTTCATCCGTCTCGACGGGTTCTTTGAGAATATCCAGAGGCGTAATGCGTTTGAGCTGTAAATTTTCATGCAAAATAAACGATATCTTGCTCTGCCATGTCATCGCTACTTTGGTCGCTTCTTTTCCGGCTTTGACATGACGGGTTATCTCTTCTGAATCCAGTACATGATGGTTGTAACTCACGGTGGATTTTTCATCGTTTTTACCGCGAAGTTCACAGTGTTGATCAATGGTAAATGAACTGGACAAATCACCGCCAGAGAGCCAACCCGTCATTGCAGTGGATGGCGACAAACTGGTCTTAAGTGGTTTTAAAGTGACATTATCAATTGACTTAAATAGCGTTTCAATAAGCTCGTCGGCTTTGGCAAGGTTAGACGCATCAATAACAAACCATCCACCCGTTGGATCTATCCATGCATAAGTCTTGCGCTGCTGCGAAAAAGCACGCGGTAATAATTCGATCGTCACCGCTTCTTTAATATCTTTGATTTGCTTACGCCCAGGTTTATAACCTTGCTGTTGCTCCATTTCCACTGCACGCTCTTTAGCTTGTTGATTAACCACCGTTGCTGGCAATAATTTTTTTTCAACGCCTAAGGCAATAAGCATGTGCTGTCCTAAAACATGCACAAAGCTCTCTCCTTCGTCTCTTGGTGTTACCCATCCCAAACTTTGCATTTCCATACGCAAGCATTCTTGCAGGGCACGCCGAGATAATTTTTCCTCCAACTCTGCGGGTGTCATATTCCATTCAGCAATTCGATAGATTTGTAAATTTTTAAACCACATAATTTTATTCTAGATAGTTTGTAAATAATAAGAAATGCTGATCATTATGGACCATTTCTGGCTTCATAATTATGCTATGCTGCGGACATAAATTGATTTGATCAGTCTAAACAAGAACCATGAAAAAAGTTTTTTCCGCTAATAGTCTTATTGAAGCGCAGATAGTACTCGATCTTCTTGAGCACGCATACATTTCAGGGAAACTATTTAATCAACATGCTCAAGGCGTCGTCGGTGAAA
>JAJFJH010000129.1 GCA_021774155.1 Nitrosomonas sp. | reverse complement strand
AATGCCCTGCATGCCACCGCCAAGTTGGGCCAATGCGCTAAGCCCGGTTAACCAGGTTACTGCCGCTGCCATACGGAACCATAATAAGGCTCTTGGTGCGATGTATTTATTAATTGCAGCAGGTTGTGGGCCGTCAGGGTTAGCTAATGCTGCGCCAACACCAGGTACTTGAACGAAATTAAAGTAATAAAGCAAGCCTATCCAGCAGACACCCGCTAAAACATGTAACCAGACCGTTAGATTGAGTCCAGGCAGGCCATTACCTAACCCGAAAGCAACAGCAAATGCAAGAATAAAACCGACGGCAATGGTACCTTTAACTGATAATAATGGATTCATAGTTATCTCCTGAACGAGTATTATTTTTGGATGCTACTAAAGATAGGTGATTCGAGCATATAACACAATACTAAATTGTGTTTAGAAAACAAGCTCAATGCAAGTGGAGGAATTCTGGGGGAGCTCACAACACTCTCTGTACGCCACAACAAGTTATTAAAAATCATTTGCGTGTAAACCACCATAATATGAGTGACAGCACAGCAGATACTAATAAACCCGTCATGAGTGGAAAATAGAAACTAAAATTTTCACGCTCAATCATAATATCACCGGGTAAACGGCCAAATGGCAGTTTGGATAACAAAGGCCATGCTACGCCTATCAGGAGTAAAATGATTCCCAGTGTAATGAGGAGTTGTTGCATAACGTTTTGATGGATCATCAATTGACAGGGAACAATACTAACAAACGCTTTGGCGACACTCAATCAATACCTAAATTATTGTTATTCGGTTATGGCAATCCTGGGCGTGGGGATGATGCGCTGGGTCCTATGTTAATTGAACACGTCGCGAAGTTAAAGCTCGCTCAGATAACTTGCCAACATGATATGCAATTACTAGTGGAGCATGTAACTGATTTGATCGGTTTCGATCGTGTGTTTTTTGTCGATGCAGACATGTCATGTGCTGCGCCCTATGAATTCACGCAAGTCGCGGCCGAAAAAGATGACAGTTATACCAGCCACGCGCTAACACCTGCTGCATTGCTGTATATTTATCAACAAGTTTATGGACACAAACCACCACCTACGTTTATTTTACGTATTCGGGGTTATGATTTTAAGCTGGGTGACCACTTAAGTGACGCAGCGTTCGTTAATCTGCAAGCGGCATACAAACAAATTAAAGACGAATACTTCGTTAATGAAAATTACCCATAACAAACTCACCTTACTGCTGTTACTTTTTTTAATGCTGCCAAGTCTTTCTATTTTTTCTTATGCTGTTGGATTTGCGTTGGTCACGGCGTTACTTCGTCTATGCCGCGCAAGCTTGGCGTTATGGATTCAAAAATTGGACCGTACACAATGGATACGTCTACCCGGCCTTGCTATCGCTTTAGTGAGTGTTAGCTTTTGTTGACGAACTAACCATGCACGAAATGTCGTTGGCAGAGAATGTGCTTCAAATCATCGAACAGTCGTCCATTGAACAGAAATTCACGCGTGTAAAAACTGTCTGGCTGGAAATTGGCCAATTGTCATGTGTCGAACCAGAAGCGCTACGTTTTCATTTTGAAGTCGTGACACGTGACAGTATTGCACATCAAGCGCAATTGGAGATCATTAGAATCCAAGGTTATGGTTGCTGCAATCACTGCGCGCATGAAATGCCATTGGCTTCAATCTATGATTCATGCCCCAAATGTGATAATTATGATATTCGGATAATTCGCGGTGATGAGATGCGAGTTAAAGAGCTTGAAGTTGAATAAAGGATAACGCGATGTGTACAACATGCGGATGTGGAACAGGCCAGCTTTATGTCGGTGGAAAAAAGATTCAGCGGGAGATGTCGCCAGACAAACCTCTGCATTATCGATCCCACTCTAGCAACGAAACACATCACCCTATGCAAGAACAGAAAACCATCGATTTTGGTGCAGGCATAGCAGGGACACATGCACCGGGAATGAGTCAAGCGCGCATGGTGAAGATTGAACAAGATATATTGTCTAAAAACAACCAATATGCCAATAAAAACCGGGAGTATTTGTCTAAACATGGGATTTTTGCGCTTAATCTTGTTTCCAGCCCCGGTTCCGGTAAAACAACCCTGCTAGTCAATACCATCAATGCATTACGTAACCGGCTAACAATCACTGTTATCGAAGGTGATCAACAAACAGATCACGATGCGGCGCGAATTCGTGAAACAGGTGCGACTGCAATACAAATCAACACAGGCAAAGGTTGCCACTTAGATGCCCACATGGTGGGTCGTGCCATACAACAAATAGATTTACAGACAAATAGTCTGTTGATGATTGAAAATGTCGGTAATTTAGTTTGCCCAGCCAATTTTGATCTAGGTGAGGCGCATAAAGTAGTGATTTTGTCGGTGACCGAAGGGGAAGATAAGCCACTCAAATATCCCGACATGTTCCGTGCAGCCGATTTAATGTTGCTTAACAAATGTGATTTATTGCCTCACCTGACATTTGACGTTGATCTTGCCATTAAATATGCACATCAAGTTAACCCCAATTTAACAGTGATTCAGATATCTGCTACAGACAATACGGGTATGCCGGCATGGCTAAAATGGATTGAAACAGGTCACGTCTTGAAGACTATTAAACCAGTATAAAAACCAACGTGGGCAGCCTTAACGTCACATCGATTACACTACCATTGACCGGACCATCAGTGTTGGCTTGTGGTGCCTGGTTGAAAAATACAGTTTGTCTAACGCAGGGGAATCAAGCATATATTTCACCGATGATTGGCGATCTCGATAATGCTGACACTAGACATAAATTGGATGAGACAGTCAAACTCATTTGCCAAACATTGAATATCAAACCTGAAGTTGTTGCGCATGATTTGCATCCTGATTTTTACAGCACTCAGTTTGCCATTGATTATGCTGATACATACGATATTCCATTGGTTGCAGTGCAACATCACCATGCCCATATTGCTGCCGTTTGTGCGGAACACCACGTTATCAATACGATACTTGGATTAGCATTGGATGGCGTGGGTTTGGGTGAGGACGGAATGCCTTGGGGCGGCGAACTATTACAAGTAGCTGGTGAGAAATTTCAACGACTTGGGCATCTACTGCCGCTGGCGATGCCTGGTGGTGATCGTGCAGCACGTGAACCCTGGCGCATGGCGGCTGCAGCATTATATCAATTGGGTCGTGGTGACGAAATTACTGAACGCTTTTCCAACCAGCCCGCCGCAGAAACAGTCGCAGCGATGTTACAACGGGATTTAAATTGTTCACCTACATCAAGTATGGGGCGGCTATTTGATGCAGCAGCAGGATTGCTAGGTGTGAATGCGATACAATCTCACGAGGCCCAGGCTGCTATTCAGCTACAACAATTAGCTGAATACCATGGGCCTGTTGAAGCATTGATAGAAGGCTACCAAATCACGCCAGATAATGTGCTGGACTTTTCACCATTATTGGAGACATTAGCGAACTCTCATCAGAATAACAATGATCCATCCTATGCAGCTGCATTGTTCCATGCCACGCTTGCGACAGGTTTGGCGAAATGGTTAGAACAATCTGCTCGACAATATGGCTTGACACATATTGCATTCGGCGGCGGCTGTTTCCATAATGAAATATTGTTACGCTCATTAACAGATAAACTGATGTCAGCGCCATTACAGGTGCTGTCCGCACGGCAGATGCAGC
>JAJFJH010000128.1 GCA_021774155.1 Nitrosomonas sp. | reverse complement strand
AACTCAATACAGGTGAAGTTGCAATTGTACTGACACACAGCCGCTCTAAAAGATCGTTACCATCTGTCATGGTCGTTCTTGATGCCAACAAACGACCTTACGAAACACCAGAAACCAGGGATTTGAGATTACTCAAGCCTGGTCCTGATGGCGTTCCATGTACCATTACTCAGGATTTGCCTCATGGTGCCTATGATGTCGATATTAAGAATATACTACCTATAAAACCTTAATCAGTTAATCAATGGCAATATATACCTATCAGGATTTTCTAAAAACGGCTTCAGAAACATTGTTTAATGTAAATAAAGCTCATAAGCATAGTGCCGTAATTGTTTTGAATCTTGAAGGTCTGCCCGAACTCGACGGTACTCTAGGATATACCGAAGTCGATGAGATTCTGGATGGACTGGTTCAACATTTGCGTGACGAATTAAATACAACAGATCTTGTCGGCCCAACTGGGCGCTATCAAATAAGCTGTTTACTTGCTGATCTGTTAACGAGTAATCATGCCATATTGGCAGCACACAAAATCTTGCGGACTTTCACACCGTCCTTTTTATTCAATAACCGAGGCATAGTCTTGTTGCCCCGTATAGGGGTAGCATTGAATAACAGTAGCAAAGATCTCAAACAGCTCATGAGCAACGCGAACACTGCACTTCGTCATGCAAAAAGCAATAGAGAATCCATCCAATTATTTGACGAGAAAGAAATGGATTTATTACTTTCTGGAACCGATATTTGGGTAGAACTAGATCAAGCAATCGAAGCTGGTGATTTGCATTTAGTCTACCAACCCCAATTATCGATGGCCACAGGAAAAATTCGATCAACTGAAGCATTGTTACGATGGAATCACCCAATAAGAGGAATGATCCCGCCAGTCGAATTAATAGATGTTGCAGAAGGAACCGAACTGATGACTAAGCTAACGTTATGGGTTTTTAATACTGCATTGAGGCAATGTGCTGAGTATCGCAGAGCGGGGTTGGATGCCGGGGTTTCAATCAATTTGTCCGCTGGCGACTTGTGCGACCCAGGACTGGTCGATTCTTTTGGACAGGCGATTGATATATGGAGAGTGCCTCCAGGTGACGTTATGATCGAGCTGACAGAGACCGCAGTCATGGAATATCATCCCGGTTCTTTGGAAACACTGCATGCACTTAAAAGTATAGGATTTAAACTCGCAATGGACGATTTTGGAACAGGTTATTCATCAATGGAACGTTTATTGCGATTACCATTGGACGAAATAAAAATCGACATGATGTTTGTCAAGAACATGTTAGCTCAACCTGCATATGAGCGCATTGTTGACTCTATGATTAATATGGGCCACCAGCTTGATCTCCATGTCATTGCAGAGGGTGTCGAAGATCTCCCAATTTATGAAAAATTACAAGCACTTGGTTGTGATACTGTTCAGGGTTATTTCATTGGAAGAGGTGTGCCATTAGAAGAACTAATTAGCCAGCACTAAACAACCATACAACATTCTGATAACATGAAATAATATTAATATTTTGCATGATTATTTCGACCATAAATGGTAAAATAACAGTGTATTTTTTGGCTGAAACGGTAAAAAAATGCTCACACCAAGTAGCTCATCCCATCAAACTAATCTCTTTGGTACAGACTTACTTTTACAACTTGACCCAAACGATCCGCTGCTCAAACTATCCACAGTCATACCTTGGCATTATTTTGAAGAAATTTTCGCAATACATTACAAAAAAACGGTTGGTGCACCGAGCAAGCCAATACGCTTAATGGTCGGATTATTGCTTCTCAAGCAATTGGATGTTGACGGCCACCCTGCCGGATATTTTAAGAATAATCGCACAGGGTAGAGACACGCTGAAAGGCCAAAGGATACACATTTAACGACGAACAAAAAGCAGAACTTAGCGCAAAAACTACCATCAATCAGCAAAATAGAAAACCCATGCAACTAAAAGTTGCGGATAACATCAAAGCGTTGCTTGCTATCGCACCACTGGCAAATGCAAATCAACAATATCTACAAACAAAGAATGCGCGGCTTGGCAGTTTAAAGACCGTGCCGGATAATGCGGATGGTTTACCCAAAGATTCAATAATAAAAATCGGAAAAGACTGGCGGGAGTCAAAGGCATTACGTGAATCTAATCCAGACAGTATTGTATTAATAGCAGAGGACTTATTGCTACTGGCACAAGATATCAATGGACAAACTTGGAACGTACAAACAATACAGCCAAGCGGCGAAGTTAGTTAATAGTGTAGCGGTTTTTCAGACCTTTGCATCTAATGAACAAGTCACACAGAAATTAAGTGATTTTAATGATCTGGCCAATAAAAACACTTTAGGCGCTGAAGCGGTTAAATTTCAGATTGGCTCGGTTGTTAAAAAAGCATCGGAACAAGCGAAGGTTGAGAAGTTACAAATTTTTGTTGAACTCAAATTCCCCATTAGTGAACTCTCATCAAAACAACAATGATCCATCCTATGCAGCTGCATTGTTCCATGCCACGCTTGCGACAGGTTTGGCAAAATGGGTAGAACAATCTGCTCGACAATATGGCTTGACACATATTGCATTCGGCGGCGGCTGTTTCCATAATGAAATATTGTTACGCTCATTAACAGATAAACTGATGTCAGCGCCATTACAGGTGCTGTCCGCACGGCAGATGCAGC
>JAJFJH010000127.1 GCA_021774155.1 Nitrosomonas sp. | reverse complement strand
GCTGAATCGCCGCGCCTATTCTTCCAAGCCGCACACCATTCTTAACTTCCGCAATACCCGCCTCAAGAGAGGCTAGCGTTACATCCATCAACCGCTGTTTCTCAGGTGAGATAGCCCCAACAGCAATAGTCGTCGCGCTGTCGCCGTACCATCCGTCGACAATCACTCCAACATCTACTGAAACTATATCGCCTTCCTGCAGGATGCGGTCTCCGGGAATACCGTGTACCACTTCCTCATCAACCGACACGCAGGCGCTGGCTGGAAAGCCATGATAGCCTTTAAACGCCGGTTTAGCGTCGGCTGCTAATATATTATCTTCCACCAGCTTGTCAACATCGAATGTCGTCATTCCTGGTTTGATATTCTCACGCACAACCTGAAGAACTCGGGCCACTAATGATCCCGAGATTCGCATCTTTTCGACTTCTTCTGCTGTTTTGAGCTTAATCATAATTCTATTCTCGTACTAATTCTAAAATACCAATCTCGGTCTCACCAAGTCGCTGTAATGACCTTCATAATTGATTCTGTGACTCGGTCTGGATGTTCTCCCGCGCTAATCTCGGCCAATAGGCCTTTTTCTCGATAATAGTTTTCGAGTGGACTAGTCAGCCTGTGGTAAACCTTTAAGCGATTGCGAACAACATCTTCTTCGTCATCTGGACGTCGAAGAATTTTCTCTCCATCAGTATCGCAGACACCATCAACTTTGGGCAGATGCGCTGGATAATTATAACCCGCATTGCATTTGGGGCAGTAAAACCGTCCTGAGAGGCGCTTAACGAGCTCCTCTTCAGCTACATTCAAGAAGATCACACGATCGACACTCAGGTTTTCGGCGACAAAAATCTCGTCCAGCTTCTCAGCCTGAGTCAAATTCCGAGGAAAACCATCGAGCATAAAAGCCGCCCCGCCGACCTCTTGCATTTTTTCTGTGATTAGTCCGATTATCAAGTCATCCGCAACCAACTCACCTGTGTCCATAATACTCTTGACCTTGAGGCCAAGCTCAGTTTCATTCTTAACCGCCTCGCGGAGCATATCACCTGTTGACAGGTGCGTAAATCCACGCTGTTTTACGAGGCGTTTGGCCTGGGTTCCCTTGCCTGATCCAGGGGGACCCAAAAGAATCAAGATCATACCCTAGTATGACCTCCCACGAATTCGGCCTTTCTTCATGAAGCCATCATAGTGGCGCATCAGCAGATGCGACTCAATTTGTTGTAATGTATCCAGAGCGACACCAACAACAATCAGCAAACCAGTGCCGCCGAAGAAGAAGTTGATTCCCATCTGGTTAATCAAGACCCACGGCAAGATAGCAATCAAGGCAAAGAATATCGCTCCCGGCAGTGTGATTCTTGTTAGCACTCGCTCGATATACTCGGCGGTGCGTTTACCTGGACGAATACCTGGAATAAAGCCACCATTCTTGCGGATATTCTCTGAAACATCCTGCGGATTGAACACAATCGCAGTATAGAAAAACCCGAAGAACATAATGATCAAACCATAGATTATCGAGTACAAGAATCCACCCGGATTCAACCAGTCTTGCACAAAGTTGCCCAACCATAATGTCTCGGGGAACATCTGTTGCGCTGTCGCAGGTAAGAACATTACCGACTGCGCGAAGATGATTGGGATAACACCGGCGCTGTTAACCGACAGCGGTAGGTGTGTCGTTTGTCCACCATAGACTTTGCGTCCAATAACTTTACGTGGATACTGAACTGGTATACGTCGCTGAGCTCGCGTAATAAGAATCACAGCAGCAATAACACTAATCATCGCGGCAACCATAATCGCAACTTCAACCAATCCAAGACCAGTTCCCTGGTACACACCTTGCACAACTTCGACAACACCTTCTGGGAAGCGTGCGATAATTCCAATGAAGATGATCAATGAAATACCATTACCAATTCCGCGAGCGGTAATCTGTTCACCAAGCCACATAACGAAAATCGTTCCGGCGGTGAAGGTTAACACTGTCAGTGGAATAAATGCCGCAGAACTCATAGTCACAACATTCTGACCACCGGCGTTGAGTGTATTTAGGAACGTTGCCGTTCCATATGCCTGGAGTGTGGCAATCACCACTGTTAGATAACGAGTGTATTGGTTGAGCTTCTTACGCCCCTCTTCGCCCTCTTCTTGGATTTTCTTAATCGCCGGAATGACCGAGCCAAGAAGCTGGAACATAATTGAGGCCGAGATATACGGCATAATACCAAGAGCGAAAATCGAGGCTTTGGCAAATGCTCCTCCAGCAAAGAGGTCGAACATACCGAGCAGACCTCCGCCACTGAACGCCTGAGAGAGGACTGTGGCATCCACCCCTGGAGTTGGCAAATGGCCACCAATACGATATACGACGAAGAGAGCGAGTGTGAAGAAAATCTTCTTTCTCAGCTCTTCGATGCGAAAAATCGATCCGACTGTTTCCAAAAACGCCATTGAGCGCCAACCTCTATATTTTTTTCTTCGCAGAAAGAGACCAAAAGGTCTCTGGTTAATCTGTTAAGATTGTTTAATTCGATCTGCTAGATCTCTGCGAATTCCGTTTTCAGTTATACTTCCCTGTTACTTCTGTGCTTCTGTCACTTCTGGGACATTTCCACCAGCGGCTGTGATCTTCTCACGAGCTGATTTGGAAAGTGACACATCTATTACTGTAAATGCCCGCTCAGCATCACCCATGCCAAGAACCTTGACTGGAATGCGTGTGTTTTTGATCAAACCACTCTGCATAAGAGCTTCCGGTGAGATCTCATCACCACTCAGTCTTTCAAGAGAGCTCAAATTGAGCACCTGAAATTCCTGGCGGAAGATGTTTGTAAAACCACGCTTCGGCAATCTTTGTGCGAGCGGGAAACCACCACCAGTAAACCAAGCTGGTACGCCTCCACCACTACGGGAGTTCTGTCCCTTGTGGCCGCGGCAGGATGTTTTTCCATGACCGCTACCCGGTCCACGTCCCACACGCTTGCGCTTTTTCCTAGAACCTTTGGGTGGTTTAAGAGTCGACAGTGTTAACATAATTCTGCTGTCCTGCTTCGTTATTGATTTCCGCTAGTCGCTATTTGT
>JAJFJH010000126.1 GCA_021774155.1 Nitrosomonas sp. | reverse complement strand
TCATATTTAGATAATTTTGTTTGAGGCAGATGCAAGGTTTTTGCATGCATTCCTGTAAAAACCTTGCATAAAAACAATTAAATAATTATTTATTATATTATGAAACAATAAGTTATAGTTTATGAGTAAGCTCTAATTATTAACTAAAACATGTGGTTGCTGGCAAATTAATCTTTGTTTTACTTAAGACTACCCATTGATAACTCAAAGGCATCTACTCGCGCACCGTGGAAAAAACAACTGGATTACGCTGTGATCAAACCATTGCATTAACTACTCCCAAAGCCAGAAGAGATTACCCACAATACCTGCGACGCATCAAATTCTACGATACCGAACACGACAAGAATCTGGTATTTCTAACCAACAACTTCGATTTGCCTGCGTTGACCATCGCCGAACTTTATCGTTGTCGCTGGCAGGTTGAATTGTTCTTCAAGTGGATCAAACAGCATCTTCGTATCAAGCGATTCTACGGAACTACCGGAGAACGCAGTCAAAACACAAATATGGATCGCCATCTCGGTTTATGTATTGGTTGCTATCGTAAAAAAACGGCTTAATATCGAGGCCTCACTTTACACAATTTTACAAATTTTTAGCCTTACCTTTTCGAGAAAACTACGCTTGATCAATTGCTTAAAAATACAGGGATTCAGGAGCCCACGCAGAAAAACAACAACCAGCTGAATCTATTCAACTAAATTACCAGACACTACTGAAGTGGAAACATCAACACTCAATAATTTTTAAAATAAACATGAAATTTTTTTGATTAATTGCCGTTAGGTCTAACTTACAAAGGCAAACTCATCGTGAGATGAAGACGCAAAGCCACCAGTCTTTCAAAAGAAAGATAGTGGGGCTACTAAGATCCAGAACCTAACAAACATTTGTGATCGAAACATGCGTTCTTGTGCTTGAGTTTGAGTTTGAGTTTGAGTTTGAGTTTGAGTTTGAGTTTAATTAATGCACAAGGAGTCCACAATGCCCTACCACCACCCTACCCAATTTCCCAGAAGCAAACACTTTCATTTTTTTAACGCCACACACAGTCTTATTTATTTATTTTTTGCACTTTTTTTTCTATCTGTTGGCTTGAGTCATGCCACGCCCATCTCCCAAGAAAAAAAACCAAAAACCGCTAAAGGCCCAGCTAATACCCAACCTACTTTAGATTGGGTAAAAGGTCGCGTACTTATAATGCCACGCGCCGGTTTATCTGCCAAACAGTTTGAAAAAACACTAAAACCTCATGGTGTAAAATCACGCCGTCATATTAAAGAACTGGATTTTCATATAGTTGAACTTCCAACTGGCGCGGATGAAGTAAAAATTATGCGCGCATTAAAAAAAGATCGCAGACTAAAAAATGTTGAACTTGACATGATTGTCACACACGATTTATCTATAACCGATCCCTCCTATAGTAACAGCTGGGCATTGCCAAAAATCCAAGCACCCACAGCTTGGGATACCAGCAATGGTGATGGCATAATCATTGCCATACTAGACACTGGCGTTGATAGCACTCATCCCGACCTTGCTGCAAATATAGTGCCCGGCTGGAACATGTGGGATAACAACGCAGATACCACCGACATTCATGGACACGGCACGTGGGTTGCAGGCGCAGCCGCAGCCGCAGCAAATAATGGCTCGGGCAGCGCCGGCGTGTCATGGGCATCAAGTATTATGCCCATACGCATTTCTAGGCTTGATGGGTTCGCCTACTTCAGCACCATAGCGCAAGGTATTCGCTGGGCCGCAGATAATGGCGCAAAAGTAGTTAACAACAGCTTCGGCGGCGTAGCGGGAAGCTCAATCATTCAATCCGCAGCAGAATACTTGCGCAGCAAAGGTGGCGTAGTCGTAGTTTCTGCTGGCAATACAGGAACTTTACTGAATTATGCGCCAAGCGATTCTTTATTGGTTGCAGCAGCTACGGCTAGCAACGACGTGCGTCCAAGCTGGTCTAGTTATGGTCCTTATGTTGACATATCCGCACCCGGCGTAAGTATTTACACCACTTCCAGGGGTGGCGGCTACAGTAATGTCTCTGGCACTTCTTTTTCCAGCCCGATTGTGGCAGCTACTGCTGCTTTGATGCTCTCCGCTAACAGCGACTTAACACCCGCCGATGTAGGTCAAATTCTCATGTCCACAGCGGTTGACCTTGGGACAACAGGCTTCGATGATTTTTATGGCGCAGGACGCGTTGATGCCGCAAAAGCCGTAGAAGCAGCCAGAATGATGATCAGTGTGGATAACCAAGCACCGACCATCACAATAAAATCACCAACAGGTGGCGAAGTAGCGGGAACTATACTCGTCGACGTCAACTATTCCGACAATGTTGGCGTTGTACGTACGGAATTATTCGCTAATGGTCAGAAAGTAATCACAGACAATCTACCTCCCTTTGCCTTTGCATGGGATTCCACATCACACCCCGACGGTGACTACACGCTCACCGCATACGCTTTTGATGCAGCAGGCAACCAAGCAAGCTCACCAAATGTATTGGTCTCTATAAGCAATGACACCACCACGACTGACACTGAAGCACCTGTCATTTCATTTAAATCACCGACAGGTGGCGAAGTATCTGGCACCACGCCCGTTAGTGTCAATTATTCCGACAATATTGATGTTGTACGTGTCGAACTATATGTTAATGGACAACAAACCATGACAAATAGCCAAGCACCCTTTACCCTCTCATGGGATACAACCCTATTAGCTGATGGAGCTCACACACTCACCGCCCATGCTTTCGACGAGGCGGGTAACGAAGGAACATCGTCTACCATTTCGGTGGCGATTAAAAATACTGTGATTGAAGACACAACCGCACCGGTCATCACCAACTTCAACCTCACCGATGGTATGAAAGTTTCGCGCAAACAAACAGTGAGTGTATCGGCTACTGATAATCAGGGTATCGCACAAATCACGCTAACGATTGACGGCAATATAATGGCTACCAGTGGAAGCAATTCATTAAGTTATAATTGGAATACACGTGCAAAAGGTGGCCAAAGAAACGCTACATACAGCGTTACCGTTCAAGTCACCGATGATGCTGGAAATACGACCAGCAAAACCGCGACGGTTCAGACTTAGACAATAAGCTCACTTAAATATCTACTAAGCGCCCTTCGGGGCGTTTTTATTGCTTATTTTGAAAACCAAATCAAACGAATGATGAGAAAAAACATATTAATCCAAGGTATAAATCGCTGTAAATAGCACGTGCTATTGCCTAGATTCGCAACGATAACAGAAAGACTTAACCATCAAACACCAGCTAAAGTATTAATCTGCGATTTCTTAGTCCTGATAACAGCGGACGATTCTATTAGATTTAAAATAATCAAAAAGGCATGATGAAAACCATAAAAGCGTATTACAACTTAAGTTAGATTGTCGGGATATTTTACACTGCACGCTGTCATTTCAAACAACAGAATATATTTACCTTGAAAATCATTAGAATACATAATTGGCACATATTTTGCTTAATATTGAAGGTAACAACGATTAATAATAATATTACTACTTCTATTAGGATAGGTGAGAACATGAAAAACAAATTCTGGAGTGTATTAGTAGGCTCTGTTTTTGCAACGACACTAAGTATGTCGGCTGCCAATGCTTACGTTATTGACACTAAACTGGCTGAAGCTCAGCTTGCAAATTCAGGGGATGCAACAGAACTTGCCTGGATACGATCAGTGACAGGTGACAACAGTTTGACGCTAGATTTTAAGCTTGATACAAATGACGCTGGTTTCAATTTTAGCTCTAATGGACCTGATTCATGGTTTATTGATGTTTCGCCAAATACACCTGGCTTCTTCATGTTGAAATTTGGAACAGGCGGTACCACCGCCACAGCAGATCATTATGCTTTCCAAAATGACCCCGATCTGACTAAACTCGTATGGTCGAATTCTCAGGTGCAGTTCTTGACGGGTGGTAACTGCGCTAATAATCCAAATGCTTGCAACATTGGAAGATTGAGTCATTACGTTGGAACAAATGGCGGTGGTGGTGGCGGTGGCCCTAACCAAATCCCTGAGCCTGCCGGTCTGTTATTATTGAGCATAGGATTAATAGGATTAGTTTATACAAGACGCCGCACAAGCTAATCTAAAAATAATAGCCACAGCGAAAAAACACCACTAACCTAGTGTTTTTTTTGTTGGAAACACGCTCTGTTGCGAAAGCAGCATTGACCAGAGTAAGTCTATGATATGTTAGATTGTGCGGTATAAGCATAGAACTGTCTTTCAATAAAACGGATTTCTCCTATAAGACCTTGTTTACGCGCAACTACTGACTCCCTATAAAATAATCGAAAAAACACTTGACAGGTTTTTGGACGGCAAGAGTTGGGTTTTCTTTCTTGCAAACAAACTTCTGCATCAAGCCTTCTGAGCATAAAGAGAAACCGTTATTAGAGTAATTCTGCTGTTTTGTTTCGGTGTCTCCGCTTCAGCCTAGCCAGCTGGCTTACATTCCTTCATAAAAACCAATGTTATTATGATGTTATTGAGAACAGTTCAGTAACATTAATATTAACATGGCAAGCCTAGATAAAACGTCGGTTAAAGATGAGGTCAACCGTTTAAAAGCAGATTTTGATCGGCTTGGTAAAGAAGGGAAAGTGACTTCCGAAAGCCAATCGATCATGAATAGCCTATTCATGATTATCGAATTAATCTTGGCTATTTTTCTGGAGCGCAGCACCAACAAGAATGGCAAAAATTCAAGCAAGCCCTCGTCCCAAACGGGCAAAGATGAGTCTGCGTTAAGTCATACTGGAAGTAACTGCAAAGGTAAGCGAGAAAACAAGGGCCAAGCAAAAAACACTCGCGTCAAAGAAACCTTCACGATTTCACAAGTTCTTACCTGCGATGTTTGTGCAGAAGACCTGAGCAAAGTTTCTTGCATTGACCATGAACGACGCACCAAGATCGACATTGTATTTGAGAAAGAGATTGATCATGTGGATGCTGAAGTCAAGCGTTGCCCGACCTGTGCTGCGACAACAAAGGGCTTGTTTCCCTCGGACAGGCACGGCCCCTTGCAATATGGTGATGGCTTAAAAGCTTTTGTCATCAACTTGGTGGTTAGTCAAATGGTAGCGTTGAACCGAGTACAGAAGTTGGTTAAATCGATGATTGGTGTCGTGATTGCCGAAGCGACATTGCTCAAATTCAACCTTCGTCTCCACCAAGCGTTGGCTACCTGGGAGCGCCAAGCCACGGAATTGATGCTCAATGCGCCAGCGATAAATGTAGACGAAACCTCTTTCAGAGTTGATACAAAAAATCATTGGATCCATGTCTATTCGTCAGGCGAAATTACGCTCAAGTTTTTACACCGACAGCGAGGTAA